>DAOUWY010000068.1 GCA_030666885.1 Methanosarcinales archaeon | reverse complement strand
TCCAGAATAGCCTTCCGAAATGAAATATTATACAAATAAGCCTTTGATATTACAGCAGATGATAAATCTGAACCACTCAAATAAGTGTCTTTTAACTTCACAGAACTCATATTTGCACTTATTAGTATAGTTGAAAATAATGTTGAATTTCTGATCACTGCGCTATTTAATTTGACTTCAGAAAGGTCTGAATAACTAAAATCAATTCTAGAGATATTTTGTCCCTTCAGATCAATTTCACTCAAATCCATCGATTGTATTTTTTCTTTTTTCTTGATTTTAATAATAACATTATCTTTGGTGATTTTTTCCTTTGGTTTTTCCACTCCAGGCAGTTCAGTCAAACTAAGATGAATAATGTTCCTTAGCTCTTTTTCTGTTGGCATTTTAAATAGTTTTTTGTATTTATCGTCTTTATAATCATGGAATTCTTCTATCATTTCCTGTATTGGTTTATATTTATTATTCCAATATGGTAAATCTGTCAATCCAGATTTTTTCATGATAATCTCATGAATTTTTAATAGTTTCGATGGTTCTTTTTCCACCAGAATTCTGAAATCTTCATGATAATATTTGATGATAGTCCATTCTAATAATAACGCTTCATCCTGCTCATTTTTAATAATATCTTCAGTTAAGTTACGATGAAGTTCCATAATATTTAAAAAGCGTTTCAGCTTACGTGGATTGTTTTCTATCCCTTTTTCTATTATGGATTTATGCAGTTTCTTTTTATAGAAATCCATATGATCAGAATCTATAATTAAATCCTCTAATAATTCCCCCATATTATTGTTTTCAAGTGGAGGAAGGTAGAAGCTCAACTGTATAATCTTTTCCAGATATTTATCCCCTGTAATACAAACATCATCTTCGTCCTCTTCTTTTACTTCTTCCTCTTTTGTCTCTTCTTTTGTCTCTTCCTTTGTTACACCTTCCTTTTTTATTTCTTCCTCGTTTTCATCAATTTTCATAAGTTTTGTATTTAATTGTACAATACAATCTATTAATTCTTCCATTTTTCCTTCTTTTTCATCAATTTTCATAAGTTTTTGATATTTTGATTGTACAATATAATCAATAACACTCTTATTTATGCCCAGGATAAAAATACAACCTTTTACATCTAGAAATAGTTTAATAGCTTCAAGGACTTCAAGTGCTTTCTCTGGCAAACATCGATCAAGGTCATCTATAAAAATTACTGCTTTTTTATTATTTTTAATATAATACTTTTTAATGATGTCCTCAAAACGTTGTTGAAATTGTTCTCTAAACTGAACTTTTTCAACCCGTTCAATCTTCTCAACTTTCTGAATTGAATCTACAATATCTTCAAGCGATTTTTGTTTACCAATATTTTTTAAAAATTCTTCAGTTGTTCCTTTTATCATAGGTACTGTTGAAAGGCCAAGCTTTATCGTTCCTCTTAATATTTTACCAGGCTCAAATTCCAGTTTACTTGGCTTATCATGGTAAACATCTCTATAAAGACTGGTTTGAATATCTTCAATTTCTTTATTTAACAATTCCATTAAATATATTTCCTCTAAAATTAATTTATTGATAAACTTGAGTTTCCTTTTATCTGGTTTTTTATGAATACTTTTTATCAATCTTTGTGTTTCATCTGTCAAATTCAATTGTTTAAAGCGTTTATATTCATAAAAACTAATATTAGGATAAAATCTCAGTCCTCTAAGTTTCTTCTTTTCTGCAATAAATTCTGAGGTTCTACTATTATCTATTTCCAGGATTACTTTTGTTTTTTCATTATCAATTGTTAATGTAAGAATATTTTTTTCATTTGATATTTTTATTGTATTACCGTTATCGATTTTTTCAATTTCTGCATTTACTACCCAATCAATATTAAATTCCTTTTTTAGATAATTTTTTAGTAATTCTCCATCTTTTCCAGGAATTTTATTCCATTTGAACCAGGGTATTTCTATTAGTTTATTAAGTTTCTTCTCAAGTTCAATATTTAACTTATCATGCAAGCTTTCGAAGCTATTATAATTTTTTAATGTTTCTTTTAAGGATGGAGAGTGTTCTTTTAGATAATGCGATAATGGATTCTTTGGATCCCATAATTTGATTGCTAAATATGGATTTTTTAGATCATCGACATAGAACTGTGGATTATTTTTCATTGAATTAAATTTTCGGCCCATAAAGCGTTTAATTCTTGAACACCGGAGTTTCAGAATATCAAACAATGGTTCAGGTGGATGCTTTGTAGTTTCCTCACTATTTGTTTTGACTTTTAATTCTTCAAGAATCCTTATCAACAAAGCACGCCATAATACATCTTCTTTATCATATTTCCAGGCATTGAACCATATGGTTCTGGCAGTGACAGCATAATTGTTTTTCAAAATTGGTTTTTTAATTTTATTAAAAAAAGAGTTTTCTAATTCCTGACGTTTTGAAATAATAAGTTGCTCTTTTTCATCAGGTAAGTATTTTTGTTTTACAAGTTTTTTTTCATCATTAAAGATATATGGTCCCTCAAGAATACGGTTAAGTTCATCAACAATAATCATTTTATCTTTTTTCGATAGATCTGCTGAGTCATTGTAATTATCAAGTAATTTTTTCATATTCAGGGAGAAATTATTTTGAATATTACTAAATATGGGGTCTTTGTGTATTTTTTTCAGAATACTTTTTGGGTCTATGTATATGTTTAGCTTACCATTTTCAGTCCTCGCAATAAATTTATCGGTTCTAACGTAATCGATTTCTAAGTTTACTTTATCACTATTGTATATGTTTAGCTCACCATTTTCAGTCCTCGCAATGAATTCATCGGTTCTAACATCATCGATTTCTAAGTTCACTTTAGTTTTATCATTATTAAGTTTCAGAGAAAGAGAATTTTTTTCAGCAAACACCCTTATGGTCATGAACTTAACGTTTTTTTCAATTTCTGCTGATTCTAACCAATCAATGCCAAATTTATTTTTTAAAAATTCTATGAGCCTAACATTATCGTTTCCTGGGATATCATCCCAGCAAAACAAATGCTTATTATTAAGTTTCAGAGAAAGAGAATTTTTTTCAGCAAGCACCCTTATGGTCATGAAGTCATCGCTTTTTTCAATTTCTGCTGTTTCTAACCAATCAATGCCAAATTTATTTTTTAAAAATTCTTTGAGCCTCTTATCATCGTTTCCTGGGATATCATCCCAGTTAAATAAATACTGATCAATGTCTTCTAAAAAGAATAAATTTTTAATTATGCTCTCTACAGTTCTCATCAGGCTTGTTTTCCCACTGCCCCATTCCCCAAATATACCAATAACAAGAGGTGCCTCTGAATTTTCACTTATTGTTGCTGCCAGAGCTTTTGCATATGTATCAAATTTGAATAATTTTGCTGATGACAATGGCTGATCGTCAAATGTCTTAGATTTTTCTGATGATAACATTTGTTTGTCATTTTCAATGATAGATAACACCCCAAAAATGTCATTTTCAATGATAAGAGACTGTACACAAAATTGGTATAGCCAGATTAATATTTAATCCTTTTGGACTTTCATTTTTAATGCCACACTAATCTATATTTCCGAGAAAAAACATACAATATAATCTAACCTTTTCTCACATTCACATATATTACTAAATATTACCATATAAAAAAGTTCAAAGTCCATTCACATGACACAGTTACCACTAAGCCCGGTTTGACAGAAGATAAATATCAAACTGCTTCATCTTTGTTTTCTATTTCATCAGTTATGTAATTTTCTTACCGATAATCGCGCTCTATGTTTTTGTTCGATAATGGCCACTACTTTCTCCTTTGTGAACTCTGGTATTTTATCTCCTTTTCACCTTCATTCCTACGGAGGATCAAAAACGTCTCTTTCCCAGGCAGTTCGTCCTTATCCGGCGAAAATTAATGTGACACAGTCAAGGTAATATGAAGGGTGTAACATAATAGAGCATTATCACCTGATGCCTGTCAGGTCCCAGTCAATTTCTTCCAGGAACTGATAGGCCTTATCAACCGCTTCATATTCTGCCAGGGCCTTGTTGGGTCCACTGCCAGTTATACCGGGCAGCAATTTACCTTCGATGAGCAGACCTAATACAAAATAGTGTGTATTTCCTGCTAACTTATCTTCTATAACAGGATATTCAATCGAAGGTGTGACTTTTTTCAATTTCTGGTATTTATGGATAAGCGTGTCCTTGGGATTTTTCCGGGTAACCAGTTCGATCATTCGTTTTTCATCGTCAAGAAGATCGGATAGGTTGAGAAAGTCTATGATGAATTTCTTTGCCCGGACAATGGATCGTTCATTATCAAAATAAATTGCCGCAACCAAGGCCTCAATTATATCGTCACCCGGGCCGGTACCCGGGCTACTATATCCAGCATTCGGATTATCTATGGAATCGAAAATAAAATCACAGAGGTTATAAGAATTAGCGCAGTCTGCGAGATACTGGTTATTCACTACTTCCTGCCGTATCTTTGTCATCACAAATTCTGGTGTCATTTCATTAAATACTTTATTATCTTTAAGCCGGGACCACTTTTCGTATAACAGTTCAGCAGTTACGAAGGATAAAATAGCATCTCCTAAAAATTCAAGGGCCTGGTTGTCCGGGCATTCCGGGTGTTCGTTGGAATAGGCGCGGGTAGTTATTGCACACGTACCCAACTGCTTGTCATTGAACTGGTATCCTATGATCTTCTCGATCTTACTGAGACTTGGATTATGGTTGTTCATGCTGTTAATAGCGGTACCCGTTCCTTCGGCTATTTTTTGCAGCGATTCGTAGAAACATTCTTCGTTTGATTGACTCACCGCCCTATCATCTCTATCTCTCTCTGTATCCTTATATACACACCCGTTTCTATATGCATTCCACTCATTATCAGGTCATCAAGAATATATTTTCCCTCCTCTTTGCTCAACCTCCCCGCATTCATAAGGTTCAGGATTAAAGTCGTGACCCACCATACTTTTAGTCCCATACTCCTTGCTAATAATACCAATGCCCGGTCATTCGTCAACAGCGTGCATTTTTTCTTCTTTGCAAGCAATAGAAGCTCCGCATCTGCCTGATGAATATCTTCACTCTTCGCAATAGACGATGCAGTGTCTATATCCCTTTTTGATAATTTAACCAGCTCTACAGGCTTAAAGAATTCTTTTAGTTCACTCACTCCGGCTTTTCCTTCTATAATCACTTCTCCTTTAACGGACTTTGTTGTGATTAGTGAACAATTCTCCAGAATATCCAGCCTTCCAATCTTTGATAGATGAATGAGAGGGGGAGAGTCTATGGCAATCACTTCATTTCCTCTAGATCTTTTTCCAGGTCCCTTATCGAATATCCAACTTCAATCCCTTCCTTTTCCATTATATCCAATAATTCATAAATCGCCACTCCCATCATCTCTGCTGCTTTCCTGCATGTTATTTTATACGCTCTTAGAAGTTTTATCGCCTTTTCCTTTTTTATCTCTTTTATACCGATAAAAAGCAACTTTCTCGTTGCCTCAGCCCGGTCTATATTCTCGCTCTCCTCCAGCTCCGTTATCCTGTCAAACATTTCATCCGGAACTCTTGTTGTTATAACTCGCATGTTAAACAGTTGTTTACAATGATATATAAATGTAAATATCCAGATACGATTCTTCATTCTTCCATGGCAATATTCGATATGAGGTATCTGGAAAGGCTCAACACATCGAGTACAGTTGTGAAATCTCAGCGTAAGAAACATAGCGTATCTGATGATGCGTTATGGTAAAACAAAATCTCAGCCATATATTATATCATCCGGTGGTGGGGAACTGAGATGATTCAGTATATATTCCATGGGCACAGGAGAAAAACCTACCATCTCTCCTTTGCATCCAGGACATTCTACCTTGAATTTAATAGGAGTCGCAGTTACATCTTCCTCATAATATGACTCCTGGATATAGGGATTGGGTACAGTCGTGGGTTCCAGCAATTCGTACTGCTTATCCTTTAACAGATCGTAATAAGTAGATTCTTTCGAATAACCGCAATCCTGGCATTCAAGAACGATCTTTTGTGCTATAAATCCTTTTTTATCACTTAATGATATAAGTTCCTTAATCGGGTCGATCATGAAAATCAATAAGTACTTACCATAAATAATATTTTCTAATTATCTTTCAGGTGTTAAGATATTCCTCGATCCTGTCCAGGCCTTCCCTGATGTTTTCAATGCTGTTGGCATATGAGAACCGCAAGTAACCTTCTGCCCCGTCCCCGAAGTCAATGCCCGGAGCCACAGCTACCCCTGCTTCCTCAAGTATACGGCGGCTGAGTTCAAGGGAGTCCTTGCTGAACTCCTTTGCATTGGCAAGCACATAAAACGCCCCGGTAGGTTCACTGCCAATCCCGAACCCAATACATTTTAGCCGTTGCAGGATGTACTTCCTGCGTTTATCGTATGTTGCCACCATCTCCTGTACATAGTCCTGTGGTCCTTCCAGTGCCGCAATGCCTGCATGCTGGACAAAGCTGTTGGCACAGATAAAGAAGTTCTGTTGTATCTTCTGAAGCGGCCTGATGTATTCGGGCGGTGCGATAAGGTAACCAAGACGCCACCCTGTCATGGCAAAAAGTTTGGAAAAACCGTTTAGCACAAAGGCGTTGTCTGTGTATTCAAGAATGGAATGGTCTTTGCCCTTATAGACCAGGCCCTGGTATATCTCGTCGGATATTACGGGTATATCCCCGGCAACTTCGGCCAGGCCCTGCATGGTTTTTTGGTACATTACGTGTCCTGTGGGGTTGGCAGGGGAATTGATCAATAATGCACTGGTTTTGGGGGTAATCTTATGGGATAGTGTATCGGGTGTAAGGCTGAAGCCTTCGTCTTCCCTGGTATATGCAAAAACAGGCCTGCCGTCCATGTATTCCACGAAATTGGGATAAGCTGAATAATAAGGGTTTGACATCACGACCTCATCCCCCTGATCCAGCAGGGCCATGAACAGCATCAGCAGGGCCGGGCTGGTGCCTGATGTGATGATGACTTGCCCGGCACTCAAGTCGAGGTTGAACTTTTGGTTGTAGTATCCGGCAACTGATTCTCTTAGCCGGAGCAGTCCCATGCTGTGGGTGTACCTGGTCTCGCCTGCCTTTATTGCTTCATAGGCAGCTTCGCTGATATGCGGGGCTGTGGGGAAGTCGGGTATACCTACTTCGAGATGGACGATATCTTTTCCTGCACGTTCCAGTTCTTCTGCCCTTTCCAGTACTTCCATTACGTAGAATGGCGGTATCCTTTCGGCTTTTTTTGAGAACATATTCATTTGTGTGATGATTTATGTAATGTATTCAATATTCTTATAACCTGTTGGGCTTTAAGTTTATAGACTTTGAATGTTTCCGATGATGGATTTCATTTTCAAGCAGCCAGTACCAGAGTGGTACAAACTGAATTACTTTACCATTTACGGTTTCCTCGTGGAACAGGTCTGAAGTTATGATCGTACATTCCGGAAGGTCAAAATAGTCCAGACCTTCAACCAGACCATTGACCTCACGGGATTTTGTCTTTACATCTGAAATATCAAAACACACTTGTATCAGATGACTGGCTTCCAAACCCTCTTTTATGACAAAATCCACCTCGTGGTTTTTTGCACTTTGCCAGTAATATGTTTCACGTTTTGTCCGCTTGAGTTGCAGGAATACCAGATTTTCATACAATTGCCCCATATTATCTGAAAAGCGGAATGATACGGCATTGACCATGCCGGTATCTATACAGGATAATTTTTTTGGTTTATTTATCTGTTTCTTCAATGAATGATCATAATGCGGCATGGTAAACAGCAGGAATGCATCTTCCAGATATGCCAGGTAATTTATTATGGCATCCGTACTGAGTGGGGAATAATTAGCGAACAATCTTCTTAGTGAATTGAATGAATGGGGTCTTGAAATGTTTGAGATGCAGAACAGGCTCAATTGCTTGAAGACCTGTGGATTACGTATGTTGAAACGAGAGATGATGTCCCGGTAAATGATGTCGTCAAAGTACGACTGGAGTAATTCCCTTTGCCCCAACCCCGGATAATATATTACTTCAGGAAACCCGCCATTTTCCAGGTATTCGTTGAATTTCTTTTT
>DAOUWY010000058.1 GCA_030666885.1 Methanosarcinales archaeon | reverse complement strand
ATTGCTATTCCGAGTAGATTGTTCTTGTTCATGTTTAGTTACCGCCTTGTTTTGTTATTCTCGGTAAAGCCGAATCTGTGCCAACCGCAAGAGGCGGAGTTGTTCGTATAATGTTTACCATGGTCGGTTTATACCTCTATTGAGTCTCAAAAAAGATAGCCCCCCGGAAGAGGGAGCTGATTTATTCATCAAGCGTCTGCTTTTATGCTACTGTTATGCTATCGCTTGTCTCCGCATTCGCTGCTTGGTCGTATATCCATCCGGCAAGTGAAACATCGTCCACTGTGAAGGTGAAGACTGTTCCAGAAGAAGGATTTCTCACCTTGTCAGAATCCAATGCTACCTCTCCGCTTGCACCAGTTAAACCGGAATCGTCATCGGTGGTTGCACCACTCCAGTGACCTACCACGGTTGCGCCTACAACTGGCGCACCATCCGCATCAACGATCGTCACCATTGCTACGGCATTCTTGTTCGGTCCGGCTGTTTTCAGTGACATATCAATGCTGGCAATGTGCATGGTGTTGGTTACTGAAGAAAACACGAGTTCGGAAGTGGCTGAATCGTTGACACCTGCGTCCTGCTCACAAGAAGCTGTTGCAGCCAATGTGTATGTGGTCTCCAAAGTGCTTGAGTTCGTGGAAACCGTGACGGTCTGCACAATCTCAGCATTTGGTGCTAAGGTTCCTGTATTCCAGTTTAGTGGGCTGACACCTATTGTAGCATCGGTAACAGCAGTCCCGCTCATCACAACACTGTAGGATGCATCAAGGTCGCCTGTGTTCTTCACCCTGACTGTGTATGTCGTGCTATTTCCTGGTGCCACTGTCTGGGATGCCTCATCGATTGTGACTGTAACTCCATAACCCGGGGGAGCAAGCACAGAGCGGATGAACATCTGGTCGATGTAAACAGCATTTAAATCCTGGTTTCCCGCAGTTTGGTCAGTATCTTTTACTCGAATGTAAACGGTACCACTAAGATCGTTTGGAAGTTCGTATGTCTGGTATGTGTTGTCATCAGCAGTTTTGGTAACCGTTGCCATATCAGTGTAGGTGTTATCATCAGTCGAATATGCAAAAACAAAGTCATCGCCATCGCTGCTTGGATTATGATATGCTTCGAGGTAAAAGGTAATATTAGTTTTACTTCCATCTACCACATCAATCGTCCATTTGTGTTCCAAATAGCTGTATCTTCTCTTGGCTGGATTTCCTGTACTTTGAACTTCTGTGATGGATTCGTACACACCATCAGACTCATGCGTATCTACATGGTTGCCTGAAACCGTTCCACTACCGTTCACAGGCATGTCTTCAATTGTCTCGTTATCGACCTCAACTACTGTGCACGGACAGTTGAACGTACCATCATACCATACCTGATCTGGAACGCTATTCCCATATTCGTCATACAACTTTGCTACTGGAAATTCTTTGTGGTCCAGTGCACATGTTCCGGAACCGATTGCCTCCAGTGTGATATTGGCGAGGATCCTAAGTCCGGTGTGATCATGGAAATCCGGACTATCACCACCAAATCTTATAAAATTCTGCTCGTAATAAGGTATGACCATCCAATAACTATCGTAATAACCGGGCGTGATCTCGGTTATATTTACCACGGTTGGATCAAAGTACAGGTCATCCTGAAAACCAGCGGTGCCATTGATCGTATTCACCCACATTGTTACGGTAATCGTCTCACCAGGTGCCGCGGAACTGGGGTCAGGTTCGAAGTACACCGAATTCTCTGCTGCTGCAGGCGTTGTAAAGATCAGCAGTACCATAAGCAGTATTCCTATTCCAAATAGATTGTTCTTATTCATGTTTAGTTACTTCCTTTAATTAAATAAAGCCCAAAAAAGGGGCTATTTTGTCCTTCAAGCCATATATGCATCCAGCACCTCAAAGACCACAGCAGTTCAACGGATATCCATAGCCCCAGTGGTTTCTTATTGCAAGTGCATCTGATCTGTCGACATTGGAATCACAATTCACATCGCCTGCCCATGTACTACAAATTGGGTTTCCAAAGCCCCAGTAGTTTCTCACTGCCAATGCATCTGCTCTATCAACAAAACTATCACAATTCACATCGCCACACAGCCCATGTTCCTCCAGTGCATAGACTCTGCCATAATCCGTCCCAAAGTAAACCATGCCGTCAGCAATCGCCATCCCCTGCAGGATGTACTGGTTGTCAGGCGCTGGCGGGTTCCATTCCCACTTCTCCACAAGAGCACTGCCGGTATCCTCAACGCAGTAGGCAGACCCATTGTTCACGTTGGTGGTGAAGTAGATGTGTACATGTCCGTCTGCGACCGATACTGCTGGAGACGCCTGTGAAGCACCTATGTTTATGCTATAGCGTATGGTCCCATCCGCCTCATTCAGGCATCGAAGACCGCTTCCGCCATACATACCACCGATGCAGACATAGACTCTGCCGTTATATACTGTAGGCGTGGACGTACTGTAACCGATGTCCCGGACCCAGTCACATGTATCACCAAGATCTCCGGTTGTGGCGTTGAAACTTACAGCATAAGCATGTCCCGAAACCGGCGACGGTTTCTTTCCTGTAAAGTAGATTCGCCCGGTGGCCTCATTCCATACGATCGAGGACCGAATCTCCTCAGCCGGAGTGACACCGCATGCCTCTGATACATTTATGTAGTTCACGAATGTACCGTTGTCCTTGTACAGGCACGTTACATTCGCTCTGTCGTCGCCGTAGATGATGTAGTCGCCAACGATCGCCGCGCCTGCCCAGTAATAACCTGTACAATAAGGCGCAGTCCGGTTCCATATCTCATTGGTCACATCACCTGCATCAATGCAATAGTATGTGCCGTTGTCCTCTGTATGATCTGCGCTTCCCTTCCAGTTGCCGATATAGATCTTGCCATCTGCGTATGTAATTGGTGTATTGAGCTGGAAATCTTGTAATCCGTAATTTTCAAATTCGCGGATACTTCCGTTGTTTGCGTATACTGCACAGACTTTTCCAGCCCCCTGGCCTGCACTGCCGCTGCTTACGGCTGCATATACAATGCCATTATTGTATGCAGGTGTTGAGACCTCGAAAGATCCGGATCCATCGGTCAGGTCTGTATACCAGTTCACTGTGCCGGTCGCTACATCGAAAGACCAGAGAACTCCCTGGTAATCAAGCACATACACTGCTCCGTCCGCAACGATCGGGGTGACATCAATGCCGCCCATTCCCGTACCGCTCGTCTGGTTCCACCACGCCAGAGTTGGCGGGTCGCTGACAGGTGCGCTGTCAGTCGTGTATCCGGTATTAATATTATCCTTCTGGAACTGCTGCCAGTCCGATGCGGATACAATCGGGGTTATACTAACCACCGCAACTATAATTGCAATAATTATTGCAAATTTCAAATCCTCTTTTATTTTCATTTAAAATCACCTTTATGTATCGTCTTATGTTGTTCGCTTAGACAAAACACTTCATTATCGTGATGCATCGATTGAAAAACCATATTGCACACAAACAAGAGGTTCCCAACCAGATGAAGTTGGGTAAATAGAAGCAGAGATATTAAATATAATATACTATTTGGGTGATAATTATAACCCAAATGGGTAATATGACTTTCAACAGCATGCTGAAAACTAATAATATTCAAAAAGTATAAGGTGGTTTTACTGAATCTGCAGAAAAAAAACATGTCTGCTCTTAACCATAGGAATAATATTGGGTCTGGCAACCTACAAATGGCAAATACGAAAGTATTATAATCACCTCCATAGTGATGTTCAACCTATGATCGGTATATCCTCCTATGCATTCCACGACCTGCCCTTATCCGAGGCACTGGAAAAAATTGAAAGCATATCCAGGTGCGCAGAGATATACTCAGAAGGTATGCACGACATTTTCCGTCATGAGCAGACGCCTCTTTCGTATGACCTCAAATACTCTGTCCATGCTCCCACCACTGACCTGAATATCGCCAGCATCCGGGAGCCGATCCGTCAGGCGAGTATGGAACTGGTACGCCAGACAGTAGATATGTGCGCCAGGATAGATGCCGGGATGCTGGTAGTCCATCCCGGATATTTCTCCTATTCATATGATCTCCCTGCGGCAAGGGCGGCTCTTAAACGTTCTATCGGTGAGTTTGCAGACATTTCCGGTGATACCGGAGTGCAGATATGTATTGAGAATATGCCTAACTGGGATTGCTTTCTTTTCAGGCAGCCGGATATCGATCTTGATGGAACCGGTTTTGTGCTGGATACAGGTCATGCCAATACCACCGGAACCCTCAATGAGTTTATAAAACACGATATAGCGCATTTCCATTTGCATGACAATCATGGCGAGAAGGATGAACATATGTGGATCGGAGGCGGGAATATTGATTTTTCCAGCTTACATGAAGTGTTTAAAAAAAGCAGGGGTATAAAAGTGCTGGAACACAGGAACGGCGAATATATCGAGAAGAGCCTGGCAGCACTGAAAAAAATGGGAATTAAGTGAGGATATCCCCTACTGAGCAAAGCAGCGTCCGGGGTAGTTGACCGCTACTGTTTAATAGCTTTAAGTCAGTAGTTTCCTGCTTCACTGGTATCCAAATAATAGTAGCAAATAAAAACTGGTACAAATTCTAATTATCACCAAGTTATTGTGATTAACAATTATTGTGATTAACTTGACTTTAACATACTCCCTTACAATATACCATTTTACATAAAACACGGTGCAATGCATGACAGAATTCGAACGACAGCTTGTAAAATCATTCAATACCTATTTCAAAGAAAACGGGATAAAAGGAATAGCATTCCGGCTCAAGCAGCACAGGTTCACCCATCAGTATCTGGACGTGATAGTCGACTCACTGCATCCTGACTACTACCTTGGTATCGAATGCAAGAGCATCTCCACCGACAAGGGAGCAAAAGCATTATATTTTACCCAGCATTTTACCACCGACAAACAAGGGTCACACCAGGTGGACAGGATGTCCGAATACCTCAGGCTATCGGGCAGGAAGGGATTCTTAGCAGTGGAACTGCGACAGGGTGCAGGTAAGGGACGGGTTGCTTTTGCAATTCCCTGGACGGTAGTGGCAGACAGGTTTGAAGCTGGTGGAAGTGGGTTTAAGGTAGAAGAAATAAGGGAATTTCCCGGGATAGAGCGTACCGGGTCACTTTACTTAATTGAGACCCGTAAGTGGGTTGAAGGGTAATTTCATAATCGGGATTTTTTATTATTTTTTTGAACTATATTGGAAAATATTGAAAAGTCTCTGAAGTGCACATTATATGCAACATGAACCCGAATTGAATACCAATGTCAAGAGAGAACATCACAGCATTAATGGATATTGGTTATCCGGTGGGTGTCAAATTCACGCAAACCGGCCCTATATGCCAAACAGACAGACTTTTCTGCGAACTTGTCCAGCAGGCCCGCCATGGCGAAACCATCTCATTCTCATCACAGGGCTGTCCTGTAGGTGCCTATGTGCTGGGCAGGGACGCGCCCCAGCCCACGGACTATTATTCCAGTTCCGGCAGGTACATAAACAAATCAGCAGCAGCCCAGGCAGCCGGTTCACTGCCACGCCTGGATACACGATACAACTTTGTGGAATTATTCCCGGTAAAGCAGGACCAGGTCGATTTTGATGTACTATTACTGTTCCTCAGTCCTGCCAGGACCATGCGGCTGGTACAGGCCATGTCCTACCATAACGGCCAGCCTTTGGTATTCAGTAACAGTGGTACGGTTTCCGTGTGCGGGGAATGCACAGTTACACCATTCAACACCAAACGCCTGTGCCTTTCCATTGGTTGCAAAGGTTCGAGAAAGCACAGCAGGTACACAGAAGATGAAATGGTAGCAGGCATCCCACATATCCTGGTCAATGATATTAATGAGGGGCTTGCCTCCATTCCAGGGATATTTGATTGAAAACCAGTGTCCCAACAATTTAGTTTTGGAACAATTGATAATATGCAGTATCCTGGAAGGAGTTATTACAACAATCTTCCAGAAGGGATAACTATTTATACCAATTGGTATAATCCTGTATGCACTGCTTACAGAAACCCACAGATACGATCTGCCTGGATTCTGTAGGCAGTCCGTACAGAATATAACAGGTGACAAGCATGACATACAAATTAAAATTTCGGAATGATGGTGTAATAATCCAGAAACAGGAAGTGGAGCCATTCACAGGGAGTGCTCTAACAGTCGATTTGAAGACACTCAAGTATTCAGAACTCCAATCGATGTCAAGTATTATTATAGAAGTTAATTCCATCACCCCTGAAATAGATGACGGTGTACTAAAGTCGTTAGAAATGGAGTTCACCACAGGCAAGGGAATAGGTGAAAAACCGATCGTAACCCCGGCGCAATCGAGAATAGAGCAAAAAGTTCCCTCCGTGAAAACTCTTCCCATCCGTACACACACAGAGGATGAATTATTATTCGAAGATATAATTACACCCATTCAAAGAAATAAGTTGGATGAACTTATTCAAAGAATTGTAGATCTAGGTGATCCAAAAATCAAAATCGAATCTCACAGACAGCATGTAGCCATCAAATATCAGGAGGGAAGATCCAAGGCCTGGTTAGTATGTAAGAAAAGTGGCAGGAATCTTTTCTTGTGGCTCCGTGCTGGCCCAGATATATCCAATCCAAGAAATATAGCAAACTCTTGCAACGACATTAGTATGACCCATGGAAACTACCGTGTGGAGCTGATGTCATCAGACATCGAGGACGTGATGAATTTAGTTAATCAGTCGTATGAATATAGAAAAAGTATTGGATATTATGAGGACTATGAAAGACAAGTGCGTGGGAATGATAAATGAATTTCGAGAAGGTGATAATATGACAAAAAATGATGGTTTTGAATTGCATGGAACATTTGCAATCGTGATGCGTGGTTCAATTAAGGATGCCAACATCATAAACGAACTCATTGAGGAAATGAATAATCTGCATGTAGTATACAAGAAAGCGTCAGCTGTAGAACTGTACGTTACAGATGAGAAACCTATGTGGATTGATGAAAATAAGGATATTTACGATAGACATACCTGAGACAAATGTTTGATTTTGGAATTTTTCAATATGATTTATGCCCCCCATAATCCAACACTTGGATGTTGACACGACATTGGAGACTTTATTTTATTTCCTGGAACGGTTTATAACCACAGAGTGCACAGAGAACACTGAGGAAATAATAACGCTCTGTGTTCTCCCTGGTTGATCTTCTTTGTCATAATCCATTCGTCATACTTGATCAGAATAATTAATAAGTCTTGAAAACAATTCCACAACCTTTATGTTCGTGCACACCATATTTGATATGCATCTCAAAAATGGCGAGTACAATGGAAAACTTATCAGCACTTAAAAAACTGGCACTAATAGGCGGACTTGATGGGATTACCAGGATATCATCATCTGAATTTGCAAACCATATTTTTTCCAGTACCCAGACTGCATCCCGGCGGCTGCAGTCCCTTGAACATGCAGGATACATTAGCCGCAAAGTCAGGCCTGCTGGCCAGCACATCAAGATAACCAGTGCCGGTCGGCAGGTGCTTAAAGAAGAGTACCTGGAATACCGCGAGATATTCACACCCGGTTCAACACCGATCGAACTGACAGGTCATGTTATCACAGGTCTGGGCGAGGGGCAGTATTACACTGCCATAAAAGGATATCATGACCAGTTCGTCAACAAGCTTGGATTCGAACCTTATCCCGGTACCCTGAATATAAAACTGGAACAAGAAAGCATAGGATGCCGGACCCTGCTGAACATAAAAGACGAGATAACTATAAAGGGATTCAACAGCGAAAACCGCACCTTCGGAGGGGGGCGTTGTTACCTTGTATCCCTGGGCAACGGTACCAAGGGGGCCATAATGATACCGGACAGGACACATTACCCTGACGATATTATTGAGATAATTTCAGCAAAGAACCTGAGAGATCAACTTGGATTGAAGGATGGCAGCAAAATTACAGTAGTAGTAGAATAAGTTGAAGTGATACATAATGAACAATTCTGAGAATAATCTAGTACAACAAGCGGCAGAGGCACTAAAGAATGGGGAGATGATATTACTCTTTGACTCAGATGACCGTGAGGGTGAGACTGATTTCGTCATACCCGCCCACATGGTTACACCCGCTCATATCTACAATATGCGAAAGGATGGCGGAGGTTTGATCTGTGTGGCCATACACCCTTTGGCTGCCGGTAAACTCGGACTTCCATTTTATGCAGATATTTTACGTCATTCAGACCTGAACGGGGATGGAAAGATACTTAGAAAAATGGTAGAAAAAGATGGGGATATACCCTATGATTCCAAATCTTCCTTTTCATTATGGGTGAACCACAGGAACACTTTTACCGGCATCACTGATAAGGACCGCTCAATGACCATAAGCCGGATTGGGGAATTCGTCAGTAAGGCCATGAATGGTATGGACGTTGACCTGTCATCCGAATTCAGGTCGCCGGGCCATGTATCATTGTTGAAGGCAGCAGATGGTCTGGTCAAACAGCGTGCCGGGCAGACTGAATTATCAGTGGTACTTGCAGAATTTGCTGACATCATACCTGCCATGGCCATATGTGAAATGCTTGATGGAACAAACGGTCTGGCACTGTCAAAAGAGGATGCTATGAAGTATGCTGATGAACATGGGCTTATATTCATAGAAGGAAAAGATGTGATAAAAGAATTCAATAACAATAACTGAACCAGGGATTATAGCCTTGGCTAATGATATATTATTATATTTCCTTACCCCATTGTCATATTTCACCTTCCCTTTGATATGATGAAATCATTTTCTGGACATATTCATTAGTTTCAGTTTCTGTATATTTTCCATTATAGTCCTGGACTCCATCACTTTTTGTTTCCCCAGGTGATCAATAATGGTATTTATATTCTTATCTAATTGATATGTCTTAAATGGTCTGCCTTTTCCAGGTTTTTTCACTTCCTTAATAACCACCCAATCGTGATTTTCGAGTTCACGCATTGCAGTACTGACTTCGGGTTGTCTT
>DAOUWY010000304.1 GCA_030666885.1 Methanosarcinales archaeon | reverse complement strand
GTTTTTATGTCTTGGTGAGATAGTAATTCTTGCATGTGTAGCCAAACATGCATGGCATTCCCTCATATTTGAAGGTGTTGCCTTTCTTTCTGGAGATGAAGGGGTGTATGAATGCATTTCAGTATATCGAAGTCCGGGGAGAAAATTATACTTTATATACCACATAAAATCGATAACTATGGACCCGATAGCTATGAACCGCTATTTAATGTTACCTGATATTTTTCCTGCAATTTCTTCCAGTTCTTCCAGGGATGAGCTATAACCTTTTGATGAATATTTAATACCATCATCAACATAACGGGGTATGATATGGCAGTGGAAATGGTGGATAACCTGTCCGGCTACTTCACCCTGGTTTACAACAAGGTTCAATCCATCAAGGTCTAATGAGACCTTCATACTGCTCACCACTTTCTTCACTGTCCGAAATACTGCTTCTACGTCCGTATCTTCCATATCGATAATATTCCTGGCATGTTTCTTTGGAATTACAAGGGTATGACCCCGTGTATCCGGGTCAATGTCAAGAAATGCCAGTGTCTTATCATCCTGGTAAATAGTGTAACTGGGAATCTCACCGTTTATTATCCTGCAAAAAATACAATCATCCATATGATAACACCTTAACACTTTATAGGTCATTCAGAACTGGGATACATATTCATTAACTCCATTTTCCTCATAATGTCCTTCATGGTTATTATTCCTTTTATCTTATTGTCCTGGATCACAAGGAGCCTGCCGATTTGATTCCTGGCGATTATCTGCAAGGCCTGATAGGCATTAATACCAGGTTCTACAGATATGATATCCTTAGACATGACTTCCTTTACCTGAACTTTATCATGCAGTTCTTCCCGGACATTTTGGATATCATGGAAAGTTATTATTCCAAGTGGTGAACCAGAGTGCTCTTCCTGGACAGGATAACCCATATGTTTGAACCTGAACATCACTTCCACAAGCTGGGATATGGTCCAGTCGGGAGGGATATAGACCACATTTGGTGCCGGAGTCATGACATCACTTACCTTGATACCTTCCAGGCTGACCGCAAAGTACGTCTCCCGCTCCTCACCCTGTGCACCAAAGTATACGAAAAATGCTATAAGTACCAGAAATGGATTAACAGGTGGCAACAGACCTATCAATCCCATAAGCAGTGCAAATGTTTTTCCTATTGTCACCGCTGTTCTCGTGGCCTCCAAATACGGCAGCCACATGGCCAGAAAAGCCCTTAGTATCCGGCCCCCGTCCATGGGAAAAGCCGGGAGCAGGTTGAATATACCAAGAAAAATGTTATAAAAGGAGATTATTGCCAGGGTTATCAACAGTGCATTGAGTGGATTCATCTGCATAATATTTGGGCCCAATTCACCGAAATAGAAGCTCACTCCTTCCAGGTGGACCGGACCTAAAAAATCATAGAGCATATAGGCCGCAATTCCGATGAACAGACTTATTCCCGGACCTGCTGCTGTCATTTTCAATTCCATTTTCGGGTTGCGGGGAATTTCTTCCATCTGGGCCACGCCGCCAAATACGTAAAGTGTGATACTCTGTATATTTATGCCATTTGACCTGGCAACATATGAGTGGCTCAGTTCATGTAAAAGGATGGTGGAAAAAAACAGGATGGATGCTATGGTACTGTATAATAATTTTAGATTAAAGGATGTATCAAGTGCGTTGAATCCCAGTACAAGCCCACTGATTTTGAAACTGATTGCAGCAAAGTAATAAATGAATAGTAATAGAATTATTAAAAATGTGATGTGCAATTTTATGGGTATTCCCAGTATCCTGCCAATCTGAATAGACCATTTCAATGTGCTGACTCCTGTTTACTCGTGTTTATATTACTACAATAAACTTATCGTAACCATATATAATCTTTTACAGGGATGCAGGAATTAAGATTCTGCCCTTGATTGGGAAAAGTGATACTAAAAAATGTCTTCATAGCTTACCTTTTACTGTGCAGCATTTCATGGCACTCCCTGCATAGTACAACAAGATTACCGGGTTCGTTCTTACCCCCCCTTGACCTTGGGACCTTATGGTGCACCTCCTCTGCCGGGCGGCCGCACATGGTACATTTGTAATGCTCCCTTGTCATAGTCTTCTGCCTCTGGTGATGAGACAGCGTTCCGGTAGGGGCACCCCCAACAAAGGGCCAGCGCTCCAGCAGGTCGATCCAGCCGTCCAGGGCCTTCTCCTGCCCCCGGTCCGTGATACCCCAGCGCTGGCACTGGTCAATAAACCCTGACAGTTCATGATACCCCTGGTACCCGGCAGCCAGTTCGGCTTTACTGCTGTTGAACAACCGGGTTAGACGCTGTATCTTGCTGCGGTATTTGATGCTCCTTTTTATGTCAGTATCCTTCATTCCGGGTATTACCAGGTAAACCGGCACATAAAAATGTTGCCTAGAATTCTTTGACTTTTTAATTTATTCTGATCAAGTATGAAAAATGGGTCATGGCAAAGAAGATCAACCACAGAGAGCACAGGAGTGCCGAGATAAATTCATACTCGCCAGTTGGTGCAAATCCAACCTGAGGAAAGGTTAGCCACCACCTCAGAACAAAACCCCACACCCAGGCTGGTAACAGTCTGATGTGAAGCTGGGGGGATGGG
>DAOUWY010000131.1 GCA_030666885.1 Methanosarcinales archaeon | reverse complement strand
GAGTCTGTGGTAAATCTAAGGATATTGCAGCAATTCCCGCTCTTCGATTTTGTTTATATCCAAGCTGTCTGAAACTATACCGTTGCTCATCATTGATTTGCCTTATAATATTGCGAATAGAAACACGTAATATCATAAAATAATAAAAACTCTCATTTTCAACAGAATTATAAACATTAACCAGTCAATTCCCGCAACCTTGCATCTGTCAGCGGTATAGGGTCACAGGACGAGTCGCGCTCAATGATACTGCGGGCAAGTTTGCGGTATACTTTGGCAATATCACTGTCCGGCTCTTTTTCGATAACAGAAAAACCTGCCCGCTCACATGTCTGGACAATTGGGTCCTTCGGGATGAAGGCCAGTAGGTCGCTGCCCAGTTCCCTGGCAAAGGAATTTACAATAGCCTCCTCATTATCTGCATTGCGGCTGTTGCAGATCACACCGTTTAAGTGGTTGCCCAGCCTGGCAAAGCCCTTGCAGATATTATTGGCTGCATACAGTGGCATGTATTCGCCGGAAGTAAGCACATATGTATCATTCACCAGACCTTTGCGGATCGGTGCTGCAAACCCGCCGCACACAATATCCCCTGGCACGTCATAGATGATCAGGTCACAGTCCTGCATGACAGTGGAAATCTTCTGCAGCATCTTGATGGCCACGATTATGCCCCTGCCTGCACAACCGATACCTGGCTCGGGACCACCCACTTCCACACACCTGACACCCTTGTACCCCTCAAATACCACATCCTTCTCAGTGATATCAACACGCTGCTGCATCAGTTCCATGACTGTGGGGATGCGATGTCCCCCGAGCAGTGTGATGGACGAATCGCTCTTCGGGTCGCAGCCTATGATGGTGACACTATATCCCTCATCTGCACACGCCGCAGCCACATTGGATGCTGTACTGCTCTTCCCGATACCGCCTTTACCGTAAATAGCAATCTGTTTCACTGCATTTCCTCCCGTGCCAGTTCACGCAGTGTTGCCCCGAATTCAGACTCTACAATATTACTGACGCCCAGGGTCTTGGGGTGCAGGTCGATCTCTACCATTACGTGGTCATGCCCCATTTCCTTAAGCGGCAGTACCTGCCTGGGCCCGTTGGTTACAGAGAAGATCTCCATACCCTCCAGGTGATCCATAGGTATGGCATGGGGTACGCCCGTTATCACGGCAAAATCAAATCCAGGGTATTTTTCTGCGATCAGTTTGCTGACGGTTTCCCCGGTTACCGGATATTCGTCCAGCCCGCCAATGATCTCATGCACTTCCACACCCATACCTCTCAGGTCGCGGGCAATGTTACGGGCATGGGCCCTGACCCTGTCAAGTCCGAGGTTTTCATCAAGGTTGGCCATATTAACTATCTCTGAATCAGATCCCAGGTCATTTGCCACCTGGCTCACTGCTGCATTGATATCTGCGAACATGTACCCGGTCTCCTTCTTGGCATTCAGGATGGTGATGCACTTCTTATCTTCCTTTAATAATTCTATGATGCGCTTTGCCACAGTATATTTAGTATCGCCGCGGCTGGGTTCCAGGTATTCCTTGCTGGCTGCACCGTGGCGTTTCTCTACTTCAGTGGCCTCATTCAGGAGTACCTTCTGCCGTTCGAACTCTTCCTCGCTGAGAATCCCTGCAGCCAGTGCTGATTCCAGTGTAATGATAACGCCTTTGGTATTCTCACGGTACCCGGCGTGCACTTCCACTTCTACCACAGGGACGTCAGGGTTCACTTCCAGGACTGCCTCATGCAGTTCTTCGCCTATGATCATACTTGCACAGGTACCCACAATGCCTATACTTTCCGGGTCGAACATCTCGATAACCTTTTTTAGTATATTTACCAGTTCATCATGGCCTCCGAAAACGAAACCGGACTCGTCCAGTGCAGTGGTGACCACACGCAGGCCGTCCTCTTCAAGGAGCCTGGCATGTTTGAAACTACACCCTGCCGGGCCGTGCAGGATTACCACGTCCACGTCAAGGTCGCGCAGGGTATACATTGCTGCCACGATAGAACTGGGTCTGGGGTGCATGATCAAGGGTTCAAGGGGTTTGGGTGCTGGACTCATTCTTTTATTATCCTCCTGTTTATCTGAAACATTTTATACATGAAATTATAATATCATTTTCTTTTGTCAGTGACTCTGCCATCTCCATTGCGTGATCAAGACTGTCTGCATGATGGATGTTATTTCCGCTTATACCTTCCATTCTCTCGCCTACCAGGATGATATCATCCAAATCACTGCCGTGTTCAATTGTAAAGGTACTGACATCTCCAGGGTCAAGCCCTTCGCATACCTGCTTTGCCTCTTCGCCAAGTGCAAGTACAAGCCTGTTACCGGTTTTTGCAATATTTTTAGCATATTCCAGTGCATGCCCTACTGAGTTGATGTTCATGCCGGAATTAGAGTTATCCACCATTTTCCTGCCTGCCCGCTCCACCTGCCTCATCCTGCCTTGCACTCCCTGGAAATCGAGCAGTGTAGATTCGATAGTCTCATGTCCCACACCCAGTATACAGGCGGCTGCGGCCGCACAGACCATAGCTGTGGAATAAGATGAGGTGTCATAACCTGGACATGGCATGAACCGGACGGTTTTGTCATTCAGGGATTTGCAATTGATCGTCCGGATCCCGGTTGGCGTCTCGTTCATATACACGTCACCATTCCCTGAAGTATCACTGAAGGTGATTATGTTCACATCATTAGGTGGGTCCATCTGCCCGACAGACGCGTTTACAAGCAGCGTACTGCCGTGTTTTGCATAATTGACCATCTGCATCTTGGCCCTGGTGGATGTACTGCTGCCGCCGGCTATGGTGTACTCGTTATCCAGGCTGGTAATGATACCTAATTCAGCTGCTCCGGTGCCGCCGAGGGATATCTCGAATATGTACAGGTCAGGCTTGATATCAGCAGTATGTTCCAGTGCCTCAAGGATGCTGCCCGGTGCGATGCTGAGGCCGTGATGTACCCCTGTAGGCACACCATTTTGCCAGTGCTCCACTCCGCGGGTGGTATGGGACAGGACCGACATGCTGCGAGATGCCATATCAGCCAGTAGTGTGGCAGTACTTGTCTTAGCGAGCGTGCCTGTTATTTCTACAATTCTCCCCCCCATGTTCCCGTCCGGGGTGCCTGATATGAGTTCACCTACTGCCCTGTGGTGAGTGATAACGGTACAGTCGCCACGCTCAGGCATGAGGGCCGGGTTTAAGTGTACCGGTGCAACTATCAGGTCGATATCAGTGTTTATTTTATCAGCTGTCTTTATGCCGCCCTTTTCAAGCCCTGACAGTATATCACCGCCCACGGTACCGTATATGTCAATACCGGTAACGCTTCGCGCTTGTCTGGCGATGTGTTGTGCCAGTGGGATACCGCCATGGGTCAGGTCTATAACAGCCACATCTTTATTTTCGAACAGCATGTGCGACTTTTATTCCATTGCTTCCAGTGCTCTCTTATATGCCAGGTCAGCTATCAGCTGGTCAGCACCCAGTGGCTCGGAATAGAACAGGGTCACATCGCTGTCGTTAAGATGGATTATCGTACTACGGTTCTCCCTGCTGACGCCCAGTATCTGGGGGATATCCTCGGTGGTATGCACGCCGTGTGCTAAAAATATGGGTACGGCTACTATGGTCGTCACTCCCGTACCTTCAAAGGCTTTTATTCCCTCATCCATTGTGGGATCGTCCATGTTCATAAATCCTATCCTGACGACAGTATTTTCGTATTTCTCTGCTATAAGGTCAGCAACCCCGGATATAACATCTTTATTGTATGGTAGTCTGCTTCCGTGACCAAGTGCCAGTATTCCAATTTTTTCTGTCATGAATTTCATCTCAGTTCAGCTAAATAGTAAAACAGTAATACTATTTCTGTAAAAAGTGTTACTGTAAGTGGTCTATTTTAATACTTATTTAATATAATAGTTTTGCACAATGAATCACAATACAAAAATATAAATAATGAGATAACATATACTGTTTTACTTATCATTTTGCAAGAGGTAGGAATATGGAAGATTACATAAGAGTATCTGACATCAGCAATTATCTCAAATGTCCCAGGCAGGTCTATTATTCTTATAATGAATCCAAGCCTGGAAATACCATTACCCCTTCTTATGTCGAGTCACTATTGATCAGGGAAATGGCCCGGTCCTATGCAGATGTGGTGCGATCCGGGAACATGGATGATGCACTGTCAGAACTCCTTGACGTTGCAGCAAACCAGCTTACTGCTATTTACAGGGAGGAGCTAAGGGACATTGATGAAGAAATGCTTTTTGAATCCGTTGAAGCTGTAAGGTCGTGCCTGGAAGGGATCAAGTGCGGGATTCTGGAATCAGTTGAAAGGTTGGGTAGTGACAGGCTGGTTGAGTTGCTTACTTCCCATGATACTGAACCAGTGTTTTATTCAAAGAAGTTTGGCCTGTCCGGAAGCCCTGACCGGTTGCTTATGGTGGATGATGTTCCCGGCCTGTCTATTATCCGTACCGGCCGTGCCCCCGAATCAGGTATATGGAAGGATGACAGGATAAGGCTCACTGCCCTTTCTATCCTGCTGGAGGAAGAATATGACTGTGTTGTGGGCTCGGGAACCGTGGAATATGCCAGGCATGGTATTGTACGCAATACCAAGATCAAAAGGGCTGACCGTAGGAAGGTACTGGTACTTGCCGGCAGGATCAGGAAAATCAAGGATGGTAGGTTGCCTCATCGTCCGGATGACGCACCCTGTGATTACTGCAGTTATGCGGAGTTATGCCAGGTCACCCAAACCCTTGCCTCCAGGTTCTTTTGATAATATAAAATCATAATATTGAAATATTGTGGCTGTTCAAACATTGACCAACAGATATTTATTGAATAAAGTACGAATTTAGTTTGTATGGTTTCGAACAAATCGTATATTGTTTAAATCGTATATTTTTATATTGTGAAATTTTAAATAATAAATAAGCAAAAGTGATACAATGGTAATGATAACAGAATTAGCAGCAGAAGAGCTGAAAAATCTCCTGGAACAGGAAAACAAGCAGGACCATGCATTGCGTATTTATATGGCTGGCATTGGTTGCAGTGGTACTAAGTATGGAATGTCACTGGATGATACCAAGAATGAGGAAGATGTTGAACTTACCAGTAATGGTGTAAGGATTCTTATAGCATCCAGCATCCAGGAATCACTTGATGGTGCAGAGATTGATTTTATAGATGATGAAGCAGGAAAAGGGTTCATTATCAAGGATCTCAATGCACCACAGTGCGGATCATGCTGCTCCTGCTAAGGGGCGGTTTTCTTTTTTTTTCAACGTATAGGAAAGTATAAACGCATTTCCTTCTCTCGCATCTGAAATCGATAAGTTGATCTCAATTGGTATACCCCGAAGCTCTGCTGCGGTTGGGTGTGCCGGCGCAACATTTGACTTCTTGTATTCGGAACTCCCTGGAATCGGAAGTACTGGAAATAATAAAAAGTCTCGGTTTTCAGATTGTCCCGGTCATCTGGATATTCACGGGCCTGCTAATAATTTTAGTCGTAGCGTATTCTATATCCACATATTATCGATCCATTAAATATCCATATCCTGATGCCGAAAATCCTGGGAATCATTTTTCATAGATATGGCACCTTGCGGACACTCGTGCCTGCACAGCCCGCAGCCGAAGCAGGCCTGGATATCAGCCACAACCAGACCGTCCTTTTCATATCTTGCACTGAAGGGACATACTGATATGCATAAACCACATCCATTGCATTTATACGGGTCAGTTGAAGCTTTTTTGTGTCCCTTATGCAATGCTGAACTAATTCCCAGATCCAATCCTTCTATGCCGTGACATACTTTGTTGTCACAATTGCAGATAGTAGAGATGAATGGGGGTTTCACAGTCCATACACTGTGGAAACATCCTTTTTCTTCATACAGTTCCAT
>DAOUWY010000318.1 GCA_030666885.1 Methanosarcinales archaeon | reverse complement strand
GAGTTCCTGGCCCGCTTTATGATTTTTTCATCTTTGATGTTCCATTTTGATATGTCATTCCTGACTCCATGCCCGGATATGAACCTGGCAAGTGGCTCACCCTTTAACCCGAGTTCCGGAAAATGCAGGTCATACAGTTCCTTTAACCTCTCTGACAGTGCATTGGTGTTTTTGTCAAGGTCATCCAGGGCATCAATGAACCGGATAAGGATAAGTTCATCTGATCCGGATGCAGTGACCTGCAACATGGCATGTTCAATGTTCACCTCACGGAACAGTTCATCATACTCATTTACCGATCCGGTAAAACCCCAATCCTTTGCCAGGCTGCGTATATCCTTCCCACAGACCTCATTGCATTCCATTGCCCCAGGTATCTCCTGTAACCGGCCGGCAAGGCTCTTAACATCTTTTGAGTAAAGATCACAGGAATTTATTTTCCCATCATCAACATAAAAAATCCCGAACCATGTCCTGACGATCTGCATCTAATTTAAAATTATACGAATGATACATATATATTATTTGTGTTATGCCGGGTCAGAACAGGTCAAAATCTTCTTCGTCATCATCGAATTCGATATCCAGCACATCCAGCACCCTGGAATGACCGTTCGCATTATAACAGCGCCATGACCGCATATTATACGGTGCACCAACAATGATGTGGTGATCCCCTATCCTGGCAAACAGTGCAAGGTCAGCATTCGAAGGGTTGGTGTTGGATGAGGGGTGACTGTGGACAGAACCTGCAATACTGACATTGGGCATCATGTATAATCTCAAGACCGCACTGATCCGGGAGACTTCAGTGCCGGGCAGGAATATCACATCCTTGATGACCCCTTCCTCGGCCCGCATCAACCCTGCAAACTCATTCGGTGCCGAAGAGCGGGAAACCTCAATAATGAACTCCAGGGTCGATCTGGCTATACCCTTAATATCAGGAATTATTGTTACCTCCTGCAAAGCTACAGGGTAATACCTGTGATAATGTCCTTGTTGAAATCTAACAACTGGCAGCTGTCATTCTTATGTATCATGGTCAGGCACTTATCGTCAGTGATCTCTCCTATTATGCAGGCAGTAATACCCACTTCTTCAAACAGTTCGATACAGCGCCTGGCATTTTCAGGAGCGGCTGTCACAATATATCCGGTGGCAGGATATATCTTGAGCCATTGGATAAAGTCCACTCCATCGGGCACAGGTATTTTTTCCAGGTCCACTGCCGCACCCTTATAACTGGTCTCAAGCAGCATACCCAGTGTACCAAGGGTGCCCGGGTTGCTGATATCCTTGCCTGAATTGACGACATGCGCCTCACCTATGGTCTGCATTACCAGGTATTTTTCCCTGACTTCGGTGGGGCTCTTCATTGTAGTTGAGTCCCAGCTGTATGGGGAATTCGGGCCCACCTGGCCTTCCATGTCGTATGCTGCAATGATCGCATCCCCGGTCTTTGCAGTATCGCTGCGAATAATGCAGTCCTTTTTAGCTGTGCCCACAATGGCTACTGACAATGATGTATGTGGTGTGTCCGGATGCAGGTGTCCGCCCACCATCGGGACACCGAACCTGGAGATGCCTGCCTTGATGCCGTTTAGTAGTTCCAGACATGCTTTTTTCTTGCTGCTGGCGAGTACATTGACCATACCCAGCGGCCTGCCGCCCATGGCAGAGATGTCATTGACGTTGACCAGTACCGAACTGTAGCCTGCCCACCATGGACTGGCATCCAGAAGCCGACCCCATATCCCGTCGGCTGCGAACAGTACGACATCATCGGTGCCCATATCCAGGACTGCTGCATCGTCCCCGAAATCTACTATACAGTCCCTATATTCACAGCGTACGGTCTCAAAGATGTTTACAATATCTGCTATGGATTTTTTTCGTGTCAGTCCTTCAAAGGTACGCAGTTCGGTGGCAATCTTTTCAAGGTCCATTGGTCATTCCTCCTGGCAGTGATGTTGAGAATATTGTTTATGCTACAAATACATAATGGAGTGTGTTTTAAGTTAATGCTGCTCAAATGCTGGAGAGAGATCATGTCAAAATTTAAAAAAGTCTTTTTGGTAACTGACGGGGGCTCAAGGGGCAATCCCGGCCCGTCCTCTATTGGATATGGCATCTATGACCAGGACTGGAATGCCATCGAGGAGAAGTCTGAATATATCGGGAAGGGTACAAACAACGAGGCTGAATACCGGGCGCTGATCGCCGCACTGGAGCTTGCCACACGCTACTGCAAGGACGATGTGGAGCATTATAGTGACAGCGAACTGCTGGTCAGGCAGTTGAACGGGCAGTACAGGGTGAAGGCCGGGAATTTAAAGCCGCTGTTCGG
>DAOUWY010000252.1 GCA_030666885.1 Methanosarcinales archaeon | reverse complement strand
TGCTGCTTATCGGCAGTAAGAAGTCAGTAAAGGTTGACAGCAGCCTGGTGGAAGGCCTGGTTGGGGACAGGACAAAATCGCCTGTGATAATCACAAGTATGAAAGACGAGATCGACAGGGATTTCGGGTTCAAGGTCTATGGCAGAGGTCCGCACAGACGGCTTGCAGCCAGGATACCCATAATCGAGATCAAGGATTTTAAGGATGAATTCACAGACAGGATAAAGGACAACATCCTGAATGACGGGAGCATTTCCCCTGATACCCTGGATGATATACTTTCAGTCTACCTGATAGCAGATGAGACCTATGTCAGGATCGATCCGGGGACGTTCTTCCAGGAGATATTCGATCTTATGCCAAAGGTTACGGTTAAGACCGGTGAAACTGAAAGACCGATACCGACTGACCGTATAATACTTGGCGAATCACACAGGGAACTGGTTGAACTGGCAATTAACAGGTTAAAGCAACACAAAATATACCGTGATGTGCAGTTCGTTGAAGCGGCAGGACTACTGTATAGTTTTGATGCACTGGCAGTGCAGGAGGATAACAGGGTGTTATTGAAATACATGGATGCCCCCTCGGATGATGATGTATTGCCTATGAAACTGTTCATGGAAGCGCTGGATGCCAGGGAAGGGTGGATATTGACAGGCATACCCAATGGTGATGGTCAAGTGCTCAATAAATGGGAAAAGGATAACATATCTGTATTGACAATAAAAGACCTGTGAACATAATACGAATAAAACGAACAATACGAACGGAGTATTCATCCTGATGGCAGATACTGATATTGAAAATAACATGGCTATTGATAAACGCATGCGCTCGGGAAGCGTGAACCTTGATGACCTGCTGGGCGGCGGGTTCGAACATGGTATTATCACACAGATATATGGTGCTTCCGGGACTGGTAAGACCAATATATGTTTGTCTCTTGCTGTGGAGTGCATAAGGACAGGGGAGCGGGTAGTGATTATCGACACTGATGGCTTTTCTGCTGAGCGCTTCAGCCAGATAGCAATTGGTGATGCAAGGGAACTGGCGAAGGATCTTATCATCTACGAGCCTGCTGATTTCCATCAGCAGTATTCTGCGATCACGGATGTGGAAAAACTGGCAGGTACAGGTATCGGGCTGATCATCGTGGACTCTGCAACCCTTTTTTACCGGATGGGCCTGGTTCCGGATGATAACGGGAATGTGCACATCAGGCGGCAGCTGGTGGAGATGCTGGCGGGTCTTCACAGGCTGGCAAGGAAGTTCAACATGGTTGTGGTGATAACAAACCAGGTTTATACGGACGTTGAAAGCGGAGAATTGCAGCCTTTGGGCGGTAATCTCAGCGAACATCTGTCAAAGACTATTATCAAGATGGAACGAGCAGGCCGGGATAAGCGCAGGGCTACCCTGATCAAGCACAGGTCAAGGGCTGAGGGGCAGTCTGTGGAGCTTACTATTTCAGATAAAGGTATAGAGTAGGGATTGCTAATGGACGAATTGTTGTTTGCTGCTGCCATGCCTTTTAAACGCAAGGGGACAGATACAATAAAGGAGACCGAGTTTGTCATGGTTCTTTCAATGGACCTGGGCTGGTTCAAACCGGATACTGCCAGGGATTTTATCAGCTCAGCAATTGAAAAGGGTATTATTTCCAGGGAAGGAGACATGCTCAAGGCACAGTTTGGTATCAATGATGTACAGGTACCTATGGGTTTTAAGCCTGATGTATCCCGGTTCCGGGAGAAGGAGGTTTTCGAGCAGATCATTGAACGCATCATGATCAATACTGGTCTTGATAAGCAGAAGATCATTGGTGAGATCAATAAAAGCCGAGGCGAAAAAGGGGGGCTGTTCAGTATTGAGGTGCTGGGGATACTGATGGCAAGGGAATATGGTATCCAGGTTGATGACCTGATCGGGAAATCGTACAGGGGTTTATTGAAGAGATAAATACCAGATTTGGGGTCGGGGTAAAGGTATGAATTAGAGTAACAGTGAAGATAGGAATTGATGTAGAAGTAGAAATTAATAACATTGGGGGATGGGGGAAGGATTGTATGACGGATACGAGGGGATGTTTTATCCAATTCCTTCCCGCTTTTTATTGTACGACCAATGATTGGGCTTTAAATAAATATACTCGATCCAAGAGCGGGGTGAAAGTAATCGGGATTATCAGGGAAATTCCTGCTCTTTAGAAGATATTTACAATTTTACGATCAAGTGGGTGGCTCCTGTTCTCAATGGAACTGGAAACATTCCCGAGATACTTGCGCGCCGCATTAACTGCATCCTGTATCTCATGCACTCCGGGTCTGCTTGAAAAATTATTGGCTGGTACATACCTCATGATCTTATACCTTATGTCTCCAAGCCCTGACAGGAAGCGGGCGATATTCCTTATCTCCCTGGTTTCCACAATTCCTGGAATGTAGACCGTGCTCACTTCAAAATCGAAATTAAGGTCATGGAGCATCTGTATTGCCTCCAGCACAGTAGCGTTATCTTTTCCTGTGTACCACCTGTGCAGTTTTGGGTCAAGGGCTTTCAGGTCAATGTGTACGGTGATACCGCCAAGGTTCTCCAGCAGTGCCCTGTCCAGCAGGTATCCGTTTGTGGACAGGATGATCTTCTGAGCGTCAAGTTCATGTATAAGTGACAGCAGCCCCTGCCTGTAAAGGGTGGGTTCGCCCCCTGCCAGCATAACTTCAGTCCCTGGCGGGATGTGTCCGGTTATGCGGGTCGCAGATACTTCAACGCCGCCGTTATGCCGTTGTTTACTGAAACAGCCCCGGCAATTGAAGTTGCAGCCCGGTATCTGCACTGTGCACCGTGTATCTGACAGGGCAAGGTAAGATATGCGCATTGTGTGGAGGGTAATACCTGATAAAATATAACCTGTTCGTCTGCAAAGTGAAGTTGTTCGTTGGTTGTGCAATTGTTAGTCGGGAAGTCAGACAATATGAAGATAAATGCAATTTCAAAGCCTTTTTGAAGTGCACCCCAAAAAACAGACAATTAATTTAGCAACGAAAATCTTTATGATGTATATATGAAAAACGGCATGGTCAAAGAATACTTTTTTCAAACTCTTCAGGAGTATATTGCGTAAATTTACCTTCTGCAACCCTGCGTTCGGCTGCTTCAACATTTTTTATAAATTCTGTGAGGATTTTTTCTTCAGGTGGATAATATTCATCCAGATTTGCAATTGCGCCCATAAGAATAAGTTGAATTTCATTGACTTTAAAGATTCGTATTAATTTCAAAATTCGAGCATGAGTATGGTGGCAGCCAACCTTGGGAAACGGTTACACCATAACGGAGAAGATATT
>DAOUWY010000249.1 GCA_030666885.1 Methanosarcinales archaeon | reverse complement strand
CATTTTTATTTTCATTTTTCATATAAAAATTATATAATTCTTCAGCTAAATTCTTACAAATATCTCTTAGGAGGTCTTCTGGATTTCTTGCTTCATCGCCGTCAATTGAAATGGTAATAAGGTCTTTTTCCTCTGAAATATCTTTGAGTATTTTTCTAATTAATATAGATTTACCAACACCCCTTTCTCCATATATCATTAATTTTCTTCTTTCTTCATCCCGATTATCCAGGAACATTCCAATTTTTCCTTTAATTCTCGAATACTCTTCGTCACGATTTGCGAATAATTTTGTATCAAAACTATTCGGCCTCATGCACATGATATAAAGCGGCATTTTGTTACCCTCAAAAAACTTTATTTATATGATTTATGTTTATCAGATAAATAGATATGGAAATTGGTATATTATTAATTATGGGGTACCTAAAAAGAAAATGAAAGATTGAATAAACCGCCTGTATCTGGTACAGACGATATAATATTTAATCCTCATTCTCAAGGACATCTATCCGTATCATAATATCCTTGGCCTTTTCCTTGTAATTGTCCCTGATGTCGTTATACTCGTCCTCGGATATGATACCACTGATATGGTCCTCATCCAGTTTAAGAAGCACATTAAATATTGCCTGCTTAGTGGTTCTAAGTTCATCAAGACTAAGATTCTTAATCTCACTTATTTCAAGAGGCGATTGCTTGGATGTTTCTTCTTTACCTTCATCCTCTTCTGCTTCCAGATCCTCTTCCATTCCCCCTTCATATTCATCATCATCTGATTTTGGATCATCTTCTATATCTTGCTCTTCCTCGAATTCTTCCTCTTCCAGGTATATCTCTTCATCCTGTTTTTTTGGCAGGACACTTCCCAGTTTTCCTTCCAGTCCTTTGATTGCAGGACTCTTACCCCTCAGTACAGGATAACCGATCACTGCAATAATAACAAGCAGGATGACCAGGTACAGGGTAATATCAGACCCGGCCGGATTTGATTTCCTTAACTCAAATGAAATATCAACAAACAGGGGCTGGAACCAATTATAAGTCTCTGAATTTCCAATTTCCTCAAAAAAATCAGCATCTATTTTACCCCCGTCAATATCCAGTACAGTAGTTTCCATCCCATCAGATTTTTCCAGTTTAACAACCAGGACTGGCATGCCAGTGATGGGCATGTAAATATAATTAACATTTGTCGGATATTTCAATTTCTTTGTAAAGGTAACCGATTCGGTCGTTTTCCCTGTTGGTTCTGCCGGAACCATATATTCAATCTGGTACATGGGAGCCATACCGGTTCCTGACAATATGATATCATTCCATCCCACAACATTCTCACTGACCTGGAAGGCCTCGATAGTGTTTGTACCTCCACTCGCTGCCATCTCCATTTTTGCCACAGCAACATTAAAAGCACCATCCTGTACGTAGGTATAGACAGGGCCTGAATAGTTCTCTGTCCCGAGGTTCTTGTAGATTATGGTTTCGACTACCCTTAAGTATCCAGGATAAGTTACCTGGTCAACCTCAATAAGATGCTGTATTATTACAACATTTGCCCCGTATGACGATGTTGTAACTTCCGGAGTCGAAGTATTATTGCTTCCATTAATAGCCATGTCCGGATAGGCTGATGCTGTAGATAATGAGAATAATAGTGCCGGAATGACAAATGCACTGATGAATAAAACTGAATTTCGTGTTAACATTGAGTTGTACTTCCTTTTTTCATTAAAATGAATATTCCTTGCAATATTATTTTATGCAACATATACTATACGCCTATTATAAAATATTAACTTGCTAAAAACCAGTCCGAAAAATCCGGAATGCATAGGGATTTGCCTATTTGGTAATGGGTATAAGTGCGACGATATATTTCATACAATTTCAAAAAATGTGCTGAGTTGATAGCTTCTGTAGATGGGAAAATTACCTTCTTATTGGGATAATAACCTTCCTGTTCTAATTTCCTTCTGTTTCGGTCATTTTCGTATGTAAAATCCATCCGGAAGAGTCAATTTTTCCGTTAGGCAATATAACAATCGTTCCATCGTCGATTTTAACGCGCGTTTTTCTGAGCGTAACATCGATAATTTCTCCTTTATATTTCATTGTCTCGATATGGTCACCAATATTAAAGTGTCTATCTAACAGGAGAAATATACCTGCTAACGCGTCGGCCAAGATATTTTTAACAGCTAAAGCAACAGCAGCTCCTGCCAAAACAGACATTCCCATGATAGGCATGAGAATATTTTCTAAATTCAGTTCCGCCATGATCGACATGATGGCAATGAACCATAAAATGTATGTAAAAGTCCTTCGCAAGAGGTTCTGCGTATCCGGAGGTAAAATTGTAGTACTTAAAAATCTCCTGATAACCCTGCCAATAAAACCAATTACAATAAAAGCAACTATCAGGATCAATATAGCTCTTAAATATGCCATATATGGTTGAACTAAATCTAACATATCTGTAATTTCCACAACTGATCACCTATTCTTTTGACTTGTCTCAAACCATTTAATGACAAAAGTTCTGTAATACTTTTAGTCTTATTTATATAATAATGTTACGCCTATAAACGATTTCCTAATAATTTTGTATAGATTTATTTTAAACATCTGGTATATTTCAGATATCCTCGTCTAATATCTATTATGGGTCATCATTGTTCTATATTTATTATGGATTAGCTTTTTTTCACTACCATAACGTAATTTATATATTTTTTAGATGGGGTTTAAGTACAGCCTGATATGATTACAATATACCAACCAGAGGCCTACTAATATCAACAGGGCTCCTGCACCTCTTTTAATCATCACGTCATATCGCGATACTGTGCTCAGCTTCGTACCTGAAACATTGATGAAATAGGCGATCAGCAACATCGGGATTCCCAATCCCATTGAATACACAAAAAGCAGGAACCCGCCATACATTATACCCCCTTTCAAGAGCACGCCCATCATTATTGTTGCCAGTATGGGGCCTGTACATGGTATCCATACAATACCAAGCGACATTCCCAGAAGTAAACCGCCGGCAATACCTTCCTTTTGTGGATCAACATTTATCATACCGGGAATTGAATTAATAATGGCTGGAGTATATTCAGTCAGCATCGCAATTCCGAGTAGTATAATGATAACCTCTGCCCCAAACCTGATGTACTGCTGATATGAAAAAAATAACTGGCTAAAAGCTGCCATGGTCATTCCGAGCAGTGAAAATGTCAGTGTCAGCCCTGCTACAATGGCAACCGGCCTGAACTTTCCCTTACCAGTGGAATAAGCCAGTACAGCAGGCAGCAGTGGCAGTATACATGGCGAGAGGATACTAATTATACCTGCCAGGAATGCAAGGAAGGGGAGTGGTAGATCTATTGATGCTAATGTGTTCTCAATCTGGAAAAGTAGGGTCATT
>DAOUWY010000364.1 GCA_030666885.1 Methanosarcinales archaeon | reverse complement strand
GATAGAACTCCCTCAGCAGACCAAGCAGGTTTGAAAAGCTCATACCCTTATCCATGACCACACCCTCAAGCTGCTCGAACTCCGGGGTATGGGTGGGATCAATAGTCTCCCTGCGGTATGCCCTGTCTATACAGAAGGCCTTTACAGGCGGGTCCGGGTTATCTGCAAGATATTTTATAGTGTTAGCTGTGGTGTGTGTACGCAGTACATTCTTTTTGGCCTGCTCCTGGCTCCACTTCCCCCCCCATCCCTTGCTGTCGATATCGCCACCGTGTTCGTGCATGGCAGCTACGGAATCAGTGTATTCGGGAGGCACATCACCGGTGCTGTCCAGGTAGAATGTGTCCTGCATATCCCTGGCAGGGTGGTCCTGGGGCTGGAAGAGGGCATCGAAATTCCAGAAACTGCTCTGGATTATCTCGCCCTTGATCTCTGTGAATCCCATCTCCAGGAATATCTGGCGCATCTCATCGATGAGCCTCTGGTAGGGATGGGGCTTGGCACCGTAAACTGGCTGCACAGGTGCGTAGATATTGTAAGGACGCAGGTGTTTTTCCTTCCAGCTGCCTGTTCTTATAAGGTCTGATGTGAGCTGGGCAACATCTTCTTCGATGATTATTCCGGATAGAAACAGATCCTTCCCGGACTCTGTTATCATAATGGTACGGGTCTTATCTTCGCTGATCTCAATGAGATTGCGCTTGACAAGGTCTTTTTTTACACCCTTCGAAATTGCAGTAAGGGTACCTGCCTTTAGACCGGCCAGGGCTTCTTCATCATCTCCGGGTCCGGGAATATCTCCAGGGATAAGGTTACCGTCTTCGATCCGGGCCCAGCCTTTTTTGCGCAGCCAGCCAAGTGCTATTCCGACAAGTTTCTGGCCGAACTCACCTTTCAGGTCGTCAATGGGTGTGGATGATGTGACCTTTTCGATGACTTGCCGCTCGGGCAGGCCCGAACTGACATATTCTTCCCCCTCCTTAGTCAGGTGGTATTTCTCAGTTGTAAACTCAGATATCTTTAACAGTCCATTTTCCTCAAGCAGGAATGCACTCTGTACGGCAGCTTCCACGCTGATGCCTGAAGTAGCTGATAATTCTTTAGGGTCTGTTGTCTCCAGGTCTCCCATTGCCAGAAGTACCTGTTTTTCATTAGGGGTCAGATCGAATTGTGTAACATCGGCCATTGTTTTCCACCTTGGTTTTAAGGATTTTAGAGTACATACTCCCCTATAAAAGACTTAAAACTATCCGTATGTATCCGGATATATGTGAGCCAATGGCTCAATTACGTCCCGTACTGCCTGCTCCATTACTCCGACAGGTGGTTCGATTCCTGTCCATATCCTGAAACTTTCAGCACCCTGTAATACAAGCATCCTGATACCGTCAATGGTGACGGCCCCTGCTTTTTTTGCTTCCCTTAGCAGGCGTGTCTCAAGCGGGCTGTACACAATATCAAATACCACCTGCCCGGTATGCATCATATCCGCAGTGACCAGGGTCCGGCCAGGATCAGGATGCATTCCCACCGATGTGGTATTTATTATAATATCAGCATTTGCTGTTAGTCCGGGAAGTTCTTCCAGGCCCGTACCACTGGCATCTCCAACTGACCTGACATTTTTAGCCAGCTCTTGTGCCCTCCCAGGTGTCCTGTTGGCGATGGTTACCCTGGCGCCATCCTTTGCCAGCTGGTAGGCAACGGCCCTGGCCGCACCTCCGGCACCAAGTATCAATACCCTGCTACCAGGGATATCCACACCAGATGCTGCTAAGGCTTTCACTGCCCCGATGCCGTCAGTATTATGACCGGCAATGCCGGTTATGCCAGCAAT
>DAOUWY010000246.1 GCA_030666885.1 Methanosarcinales archaeon | reverse complement strand
GGTAATCACCAAAAAAGTTAAAGTAATCAGATAAAATAAAATAGGCGTGAAAAAATGAGTGAAAATAGCGGACATATTAAATGGGATTTATTCATTATATATTTTATATTTTTTATAATATACCAATTATTAATATTTTATTTAAAAGAAATCCTCATTTTTGATATAATAACTTATTTTATCCTTTTTATTATAATTATTTTACCATTAATCCCTCATATTGATGAAGTTAAAATTGGATTTTTTAGTTTAAAGACAAAACTGGATGAATTTAAGCAAGATATCGATAAGAAATTATTATTGTTACAAAATGTTGTTGTAACATCAGTTAGTCAAAAACAACAGATTATTATATATGCAGACAAATGACCTTCAGAACGTGGATATGCAGATGAGGCTATTGATGTTACTGAAATTATTCGGAGAATGAAAACATGAGTGAAAAAGAGTTTAGTATTACTTTTTGGATTAGGGTTAATAATAATCCTAGTTGGAAAGAAAAAGAAAGCGATATTAAATTTCCTCCTATCACGATCTCAGAAAAAGGTGTAATAGTTCATAGTTCTAAATATGGTACTAAATTTAAAGTTTATATATTGCATCCAGAGATTGGTTTTAGAAAATTATCTGCTGATATAACGAAATATATTGGAACTGATACATTCGTTGTTGTAGTGAATGATGATGAAAAGTCACAATTATATCTAAATGCTGAATTGGTAGAAACTATTAAAATAACAGATATTTCTAAACAACTAGAGGTTGGGGATTTTATTATGGTCAAAGTTAAGGATGGGGATTTAGATAATATTAAAATTAAGGGGGATTTAGAAGTTGCTTTTCCTGCAGAGATTAAAAAGATAGATAATAATAACTTAACTCTTTTTTTCTACAATTTGAATAAAATTACACAATTATCAAAAGATAGAATATTATATTGATATTATCTCTTCTTGTGCATGAATTGAAACAATAAATCCAGTATTCCGACTGAAATACTAGAGCCACGAGCATCAATCGGGATGCTCCGGACTTTGCGAAGCAATCCGGGGTCGTGACAAACGTGCCTCGAAGCATAATAGTAAAAGACAGATAACCAGAACAATAGTCCTAAAAAAGAAAGACGCTGAGGGAGAGATTCGAACTCCTGTGGCGCAGTGCACCATCGGTTTCAAGATCGGCGCCGTGGTCCGCCTGGCTATCTCAGCAAGGTGGTTCCGTGTTGAGGTATCCCGGTGCCACGCGCAAGCCTGATCTTTACAGTGCGGCCCTGGTGCGGGAACTGCATGTCTACGGGCCGCTGGTGGGTGTGGGGATAAAACCGCAGGCAAGGGAATGGCAGCACAGAGGATACGGGGAAGAATTGCTGGCTGAGGCTACAGAAAGGGCAGGACAGGCAGGTTTTAGTAAGCTTGCTGTTATTAGTGGGATAGGTGTAAGGCCGTATTACCGGAAACTGGGCTTTGAGCGGGACGGACCTTATATGTCCAGGTTCATATAGGGTTTTTTTCATTTTTCCACTACATTTTTATACATTCGATGTATAATTTAAAATAATTAGTCTATAAGAGATATCACATGGAAACCGAAACAATCACTGAATTAAAAAAAATTCGTGCAGACCTTGATCTTCTTACAAATTTGTACTCAAAACTCGTGGAAAAGCTAATTCCAGAAGAAGAACCTGAAGTTGAAGATTTAAAAGCAATACATGGCATTGATAAAATAGCTTCGGAATCAGAACTTCTAAAGGTATTTGATGCATGACTTTTGAAATAAATATTAAAGAAAAATCGTTGAAATTTATTTCTTCTTTACAAAAACATGATCGAGAACGTCTCAAAAAAGCGATTTTTATTTTAAAAACTGATCCTATTCCTGTAAGATATCTTGATATTGCCAAGCTTAAAGGTGAAAAAAATAAATATCGCATACGTAAAGGGAAGTTCAGGATAGTTTATGAGGTTGTCTGGGAACAAAAACTAATTTTGATTCATAGAATTGATTTTAGAGGTGACGTTTACAAATAAGAATTATTAAGCAGTCTCTTGTCTATGACAAAAACAAATATAATTACCCCACCTCCGGCCACACTAGCTCATGTATCCGACCTCCAATCCACGGATGCTTGGAAAGGCCAATAAATTCCATACTTTTGTCCAATATTTAGAAAATCGGGCGCCAAAAATATAATACAATAGATCATAATAAAAGTAAAAGAGGTATTCGACATGTTGATCCAATATATTAATGCTGCACTTGAACATGCCAAATATGAAATAATCGATGATGAAGAACCGTATTATGGCGAAGTGCCAGAACTTCAAGGTGTATGGACTAGCGGAAAGACTCTAGAAGAATGCAGGAAGAATCTTGAAGAAGTGATCGATGAATGGATAATAATCAGATTAAGGAAGAGATTGCCGATCCCTCCCATTGGAAATTTCAATATCGAAACCACGGGAGAACTGGCAGTTGCCTAAACTTACTCCAGTGAGTTGGAATGTTTTAATAAACCATTTTATCATCTCTGTTTAAATAAAGATAAGACAAATTAGTAATTATTTAATCAATGAAAATTATCGAGGTATTTAGATGCCAAGAATAACTGCATATATTGAAAAAGATATCGAATCAGGCTTGTATGTGGCTATAGTTCCCGGAATTCCTGGTGCACATACACAAGCGGAGACTCTTGATGAGTTGCAAAATAATTTAAAAGAAGTACTTGAGTTGTGCCTGGAAGAAATGGAACCAGATGCAAAACAGGATTTGCCGGAATTTGTGGGAATCCAGCAGGTAGAGGTGACTTGTTTACCAAACTTCAAGTTATTGATGCCAGGAAAATGGAGAAGTTATTGTTTAAGTTAGGTTTTGAACGAATTCGTCAAAAAGGAAGTCATGTATTTTATAGGCATCCAGACGGGAGAACCACAACAATTCCTCATCATAGTAGAAGTGATTTGGCAAAACCATTAATCAAAGAAATTTTAAGAGAAATTGAAGTAAATACTGCAGAATTCGATGAATATTTAAAAAAAATATAATTTTTCATGGTTCAATTTATTTATACACATATATAGATAAATAACCAGAACAATGGTCTTAAAAAAGAAAAACCCCAGGGAGAGATTCGAACTCCTGTGGCGCAGAGCACCACCGTTTTTCAAGACCCGCGCCGTGGTCTGCCTGGCTACCTCGGCAGGGTTGTTTTGTGCTGAAGCATCCCGGTGCCCCGCACAAGCCTGAGCTTGAGGGTGCGGCGCTGGTGCGGGAACTCCACGTCTATGGGCCGCTGGTGGGTGTGGGGCTAAAACCGCAGGCAAGGGAATGGCAGCACAGGGGATACGGGGAAGAACTGCTGGCTGAAGCTACAGAAATCCTCATTCCGGCACTACCGAGAGTAGGCTGCGCCGATAGCGGCGGCAGTTCAGTGCAGATATTGATATAAT
>DAOUWY010000290.1 GCA_030666885.1 Methanosarcinales archaeon | reverse complement strand
TAATAGTGTTATCCACTCCCAGTGCCACGCCTTCCACCTCGATACCGCCCTTGCCCTTGGCACCGTCCCCCACGATATACAGTCCCTTTATGGGCGTGGTATTGCCCAGGTCTGAGCCCGAACCTGCCCGGTTCACAGGCCAGCCGTTCCGGTACGTCTGGACCATCAGCACCTCATAGTCATCTTTGTGGAATATGTCCTCAAGATCTTTCAGTCCCAGTTCTATCTCAGACCGGATATCATCAGATTGCAGTGCCTGGTGTGACATAACCAGATGTTTTCCAGGCGGTGCCAGGGACGGGTCAATGTTGGTTACCTCGTTGATGCCATTTACCCGCCTGGCATAGGGCGTGAGCAATACACCGCTATGTCCTATCAGCGGCCTGTCTGCACCCAGGCATATCTTGATACCTGCCGCAGGTCTGGTCGAATTCAATGCTGCTGTGTATTCTTTGAAATCATCTGTGTCAGGGTGGTCGTATAACTGTGCTGATAACTGGTGCCCGATATCGCTTATGACCACATCTCCCAGTATTGTCTCACCATCTGCCTCCACTCCCACTGCCCTGTTGTCAACTATCAGTATCCGGTCTGCCTGACTTTTGGTATGTATTATGCCTCCGCCTGAGAGTATGACCTGTTCCAGGGCATTGATAATGGCACTACACCCCCCTATAGGTACGCCTGGACCGCCATAGCGGCGCATATTGTCAATTATTGCAAGCATCTCCATGGCAGATACATCATCACAACGTATGCTCAATGCCCATCCACAATAAGCATTTGCAAATTTGATGAGCCAGGGGTCTTTTATGAAGGGGAAGAACCAGTCTTTAAAACTTTCATCAACGAGTTTTACGAATCTGGATCTGGCAGTGAGGTAGAATAGTTTCAGTTTGTCAGTCAGGGAAAGGGGGTTGGAGAATTTTTCAAAGGGTATGTCCCTGAAACTACCGTTATCAGGTATCCTGAGCATGGCCGGGGGTGATGAGGGGACAATCTTAACATCAGCCCCTACCTGCCTGAGCATGGATGCCAGCGGGCCCCGGGAGCCGTGGGGTATCATGTGCAAGGCGCCGGATGTTAGTTTATAGCCTTTGTAGTCCAGGTTGATGAACCGCCCGCCGATAAGGGCCTGGCGTTCAAAAATTTCTACCCTGTGTCCCGCCTTTACAAGCCGCGCTGCTGTAAGCAGGCCACCAAGACCGCTGCCAATTATCAAGGCTTTCACGCCTCGTCCTCCCTGATGGCACCCAGCGGGCAGTATGGTACACATACTCCGCAATGGGTGCAGTTGTCAGCGATACTTGCCCTGCCCCATACTGAAATTGCCTTGCTGGGACAAAATACTACACACTGCCCACATCCTACGCATTCTGTGCTGATTCTCATGCTATCCGATCCGTTGTAATACTTTGAAAATTGTCTTTATTGTATCTTAAAGTTGCGCAGGTAATGCCATTTTCTTAATTGCCTGGATGAAAACAATTATAATATATAATTAGAATGTTTCTAATTTATTCTGAAAATGTTATATTTATATGAATAGTTTATGTAATACTTAAGTAGTGATTATGAAATAATAAAAAGTCTCTTCATTTCAGGCGTATGATTTTCTTCAAAAATAGTTTTTATTTATTCCCTCTATATTTTGAATACTGTTCAGTAAATTCCTCTAAACTCATTTCCAGATCTTCTCGTATTATCTTGCGTAAAAGCCCTTTAGGGATGTCCTTATTTCCATGCACAGGAACACTGGTCGCCCTTCCATCTTTTGATTTCAATCTTGAATGAGAACCTTTAGTTCTTGTAACTTGATAGCCTAAATATTCTAAGAACTTTATAAGTTCTTTGCCTTTGAATATAGGAAGTTTAGGCATTCTGAGCAACTTCCATTTCTCTAAATCCTACAAATTTATTTAACTCTTCGACCTTGGTCTCTTCGAGGCATATCTCTATGACTTCTTTTATATTCTCTAGTGCCTCGTCTATAGTTTCACCGTAGGAATGGCAACCTTTGAATACAGGGCAACTTACTATGTAATAACCATCTTCGTCCATTTCAATTATTATTGGCAGATGTAATTTATCCATGTCTGTTACTTCCTGTTAGATAGACAGGGATTCAAATATTAAGATATTTCGCCTATTTTTTGTTAAAATTCGTATCCCAATGCCAAAATATTTGGTCTAATTCTATGCATTTATATCCAGTCAATTCTGAAATTAGTTCACATATTTCAACTTCATTTCCTAACTTAATTTTCTTTAGTGCGTTAATTATGTGTACATCAGGTTTTACAGTATCAATTCCAAGACACACCCTAAGATTTTGTACAGTAGCGGGTCCCACATTGTTTAGACTGCCAACGATATCTTCTTCAAGTTGAGATAAGTTGCAATTTTTTGCCCAATCCATCATGGCTTCTCTATCAGAATTAAATCCGTTTTCTTTTTGATATTCAGTAAAAGCTTTGACAATATCATTTAACATTTTATAACGCCAAAAATTGTTTTTAGTTATGGCTATGCCTAAGACCTTTTTGCAGAATTCTTGTTCAGAGGTACTTTTTATAAGATTGTCTAAGTCATATAAAGTTTTAATATGTGGATAATTTTTTTGGTATTCGGTAAAACGTGGTTCGGCGGTTTCTTTCCAACGCTGACGCATTGCTAAAACAGTGTTTATTATAGCTTCAACATGATTGTTTACCCACTGTTCTTGAATCTCCTTTTTAGCAGTTACCCCAACAGTCTCATTTTTGCCAGCTATAGCTGTGCCTCTCATATTTTCGATTTGCCACTTTATAAAATTTAATTTTTTGTTCATACTTCCTCATAATTTTAACTATTAAGTCAC
>DAOUWY010000346.1 GCA_030666885.1 Methanosarcinales archaeon | reverse complement strand
TATAGTAACTTTAATTATCCAATACGTTGTATCTAATTATTGAGAATCTAAATTATATGGAGTGAAATAATTACCATGTCTGAAAGGAAATATATAATAGAAACCAAGCGTTATATCGACGATAAGGGGAATACGACTTTTGACAGCTGGACTACATCAGCCAAGGTCGTTGAAGTAAAACATGAAGAGCAATATCTGGTATTCTTCCCGCTTGAAGGGGAAGATGCAGGTAAAAAACATTATATCCCTTTCGCCAATATCCATATTGTACGTGAACTCTGATCTTAATAGGAATTACTTCCACAGTGGGTATTAGCTTTGGCTATCTAATGGGCCAGGTCTTACGCAGTGGCCCGAATAGCATCGGCAGGATCGGGATACTTCTGGTAATCAATACCAGGGTCAGGAGATATCCTTGCATATCTGTCGTTTGATCTTATCTGCCGCACCAAAGCCGATCAGCCGGATAATTGCAGGAAAGCAGCAGTATCAGGTCTATCCGGCCCGATATCCAACAGCCAGCAGTATCCCCGGCATTGCACCCGCCACCCCAAACCCTGAGGACCCCGGGGATGGCGTCTGGTCAGTGGACGAGGGGTCAGCAGTGCGAATGGGGCGGGTGACATGAAGGCCGGGTGTTGTGCTGGAATAAAGCGAATTCACCGCAAAGCACGCGAAGATCGCAAAGATAACGTTGTGGCGGCTTTGCGTCTGTTGTGTGTATTATATGATCAAAATTATATTTTAACTGCCATGGTTGCCACCGGCAGCACCCACCAACACCCGAGGTCACTGCCCGCAAATACCACTTCTGGCCCACACTCAATGCATGTGCAGAAAGGAAGCATGCTGGAATTAGTTTAATTTGTATCTACTTCAAATCTAAGGATAATTTAAAAATTATTAGACCGGATTTACAGGATCGACAAGATATACCGCAATGTCAACATCCTGTAAATTCTTTAAATCCGGTATTCCCGGAGTACAGCAAAAAAATATAATCACTGTGTCCGGACATGGCACAGTAGAAACCTATCTTGATGAGGTTATTGAATCATTGATTGATAGTACCTTTGCATGCATGCACGCATGTATGAATAAATGCATTTGTCTAAAAATCGACAAATATAAATATTATTGCCAATATATACTTTACTAACCTTTGTTAGTGCAAAGAGTATTAAATAATTGAAGAGGAGGAGATGGATGCCGGAAAAAGATGGTATTACTGTTCTTATTGAGAACAGGTGGATAGTTATTGCAGCTATTGTCCTGTTATTGATACTGGCCACCTTTGGTTTTATCATCCTACCGCTACTGGATGGTATCATCCTGGGATTGGTGTTTGCCTATATTGCCAGACCTATAAGAAGAGGTCTTGTAAAAAGAGGCGTTGGTGAGCGGATATCTTCATTGATTGCTACTGTTGCCATAATCACACCTTTGATGGGGATTCTGGGGCTGGGTATGATCGAGATTGTCAACCTGTTGATCATAATGGCCAAGAACCAACAGCAGTTGGTCAATTCGACAATCACTTTCATAAATGAACTGGATATCCCTGAGCCCATATACCAGTTGATACAGGATGCAGTGTTAAACCTGTCTTCTACTGTTCTGCCCATGTTGGGACAGATTCCCTTTTCGATGGGCCTGATGATTGCCCTGTTCATGCTCAATGTGATCATTTCGGTATTTGTATGCTTTTTCCTGCTAATGGATGGCTCCAGGTTCGTGACCGTCTTATTGCAGACGGTCCCAAAGGATAAGCTCTTAATTGCTGAATCGTTCAAGGATCACCTTGATCATATCCTGGCAGGCATTTTCCTTGGTAACATTTATGCTGCCATGATCACCAGCATTCTTTCAGTGGGGGTATTCTATTACTTTAAGGTGCCACATATCCCGGCAATGTCTGCACTATTATTGATCGCAGGTTTAATACCCATCTTCGCAGGCTGGATGGTGCTGCTGCCTATTGCGATATTCAGGTATGTG
>DAOUWY010000302.1 GCA_030666885.1 Methanosarcinales archaeon | reverse complement strand
TTCTTCGATGGCAAGCTCAATGGCCTCTTTGGGAAGTTCAGAGTTTAATCGTTCCAATGCTGAACGTAATCGGGGTAACAGCACTACTTCGCTGGATGTCTCGCGACCATGTGTGCTATTTTCACCGAACTTTTCATAGAAACAGTTTTCTGTTTCCCACCCTAATCCGGCAAATAGAGCAATAGCGGGTTGTTCAACAAGATTATCTTCTGAGTAGTCATTTACCATTTTTCAATTTATCCTTATATTTTAGAGTAATTATTTTCGAATTTATGTATTCTGAGTTCGTCAGCGATTTTTTTTGCTACATTCCTGCGGGACATCCTACATACATATACTAACACTATTGTTATTTTTATATATATATATCTACTTTATTGAATTGTCCTCAGTCTAACAAATAAGGATCTAGAATCCATCCCTCAAGAGGATCACAATTTGCTGGAATCCCATATCCCTTATCTCGATGTTCATAAGCCCACCCAGATTGAACGGCACAAAGTAAAGCATCCAGATTATCGCCCGTAGGATCTTCAATGAGAGCTGCCCTCAATTTCTCACTCAATTCGATATCGAATCCATAGTAGTCTCGAAGTTCGCCTGAGCATAGCCCGCGTACAATTTCACTGCGGGCTATCTTATGCTCATCTGATTGCTTCTTTTTGGTATCATTTTTGTATCCGCGCTTGTCAATCCACTTCATTGCGACAAGTTTTGGATAGGCTTCTACCACAATCCTGCTCCCATTTGTGGGGCGGCTTGGAAGTATGCTTACTCTGGACTTTAGAAGTCGAGGTGCTCCCTGATAGAACATTTTTCCAACCGGAGTACCGTATAGTGTCATGGGGCTGCAAGATTTTGCTATTTTGTCAGTTACTCTGAAATGGTGTTTATCTCCCTTTGGGCGGGAATGACAATATTGAGTCAGCATGTTCTCAAATGCTCGTTTATCCATTTTAGCTATGATCTCAACATAGCCTTCCCATGAAAGAGGTAATTCCAAATTGGTGATCAGCTTTCTCGGCAGGCTGAAGGGAAAGTCAATCCCCAGTATCCAATCTCCTTCATTATCGAGAAAATCTTCAAATTGGTTAAAATTTATAATATATCCTAAGTTATTCACTTGTAAAATGCCATTTTCAAGTGTACATTCTGTATAGGTGATAGGCTTCTTCCGGCGAGGAGCACTGGTAAAGTCCATACCATATACTTTCATGTTTCTATCCCAACAGTTTCGATATCAAGATTGTCCACATCTACTTCACCCGAAATCAGCTTTGGTAGCAGCCAGGTCGCGAGCACGGCGGCGCAGTTCTTCCTGTACCGCCAGGGGGAGCGGTGTTTGTTCTACCACTGTCCGGTCAGCTTCGATCTGCATGAGAGCGGCGGCTGTGGCGGGGGTTATGGTATAGGTGGGGTGCCAGAATGTCATTTTTCAGACACCAATTAAAGTGTCAAGCCACCACTGCGGCCTGTGCACCCTTTAGCGACACATTTAATTCACTCATTTGCACTACCGTTGAGGCATCCAGAATTTCTATCTCAAGTATCTTCTTGTCTTTCGAGTAATGTGCGATAATCCCCTCAGCAAGGTCAACAGAATCCACCGGTTTACCTTCTCTGAGTCGTATTATCAATGCATCTGCATCAGGTGAGTATTTTATCTGCAAAGTTTCTACCTCCTTTAAAGTATCTTTTCGCTGTTGGATAATATACCGTTACAAGAACTGGTAAATTAAGTTCATATTCATAGACTGCTCTAATTATATGTCCATTATATCTTTTATGAGCAATAAATCTGTTATTATGACCGGTCACAACTTCTTCCGGAAATAGCAAGGTCTCAAGAACCTGTTCAGGGTTTAAATCCCATACAGCTATGCGGTCTAATGAGTGCCATGTAAGTAGAAGTTCAACTGTTTTGGCTGTAACCTCGATCTTATAAAGCCTGCCTTTTGTTTTATCTTCGGTTCCTACGATTTTGATTTTCATCCTCCTCCATTATTCGGCATCTGCACATTGATATTCTCCACATCCACATCGCCTGAGATGAGCTTTGGAAGCAGCAGGTCACGAGTGCGGCGGAGATTGGCGTTTTTTTCATTTAAGATTTTATTCTCTGAAAATATCGGAATAATATATTGATTAAAGCACTCAAGTAACTCATAAGATGGGAGAATTACAAACAAACCATGAATATCATTTCGATTGAGTGTCGGAACAGCTGCACCAGAATTAAAAGAACTTAATTCTAATCTTTTTAATAAATAATAAGCATAAATGGGAGTAGCTCGACGAAATTCTTTTACCCAGAGTGTCGTATTCAATGGCCAAAAATCTTCATCAACATAAATCACTGTTCCAATTGAACCACTCCTTCCAGTAACTACACATGGACCTTTGACTTTAGCTTCATTATGAGTTCCAACTACTCCAGTAGCTGCATAAATCGGAATATTTCCTTGTTCGCGTTTCTTCGTAGGCAAATCAAATCCTCTTTGAAGGATTAATGCATCCTTCAATCTTCCGACTTCCCACCCCTCCGGCACCATCCCCAACTCCGACTCCACCATCTTCACCTTCTCATGCCCCGGAAACCTGAACTTCACAAACCACTCGCGGTAGAGCGCCTGCGCCATCTCTTCCAGAATCTTGATGCGCCGCGTGTTG
>DAOUWY010000099.1 GCA_030666885.1 Methanosarcinales archaeon | reverse complement strand
TGGTTGAACAAAATATCCATCACGCACTGGAAGCGTCAAACCGTGGATACGTGCTTGAGACCGGGCGCATCACCCTTGAAGGGGCAAGCAGTGAACTGCTTGACAATAACCACGTCAAAGAGGCATATCTCGGGATGTAGTACCTGCGACTTTATCAGTAATTTTTTTAACAAAGGATGCTCTGCGAACCTCTGCGGTTTAATATATTACATCGATTATATAGTTTAATAGCCATGGATGTCCCCCCACTGCACTCACCACTCCCCGAGGCCGCCGCCTGCATGCAGAACACCCGCACGCCGTCTGTCTCAGTGTTTGGCTGGGATGGGCGAGCTGTTTCTCTCTCACAGTGGGAGAGGAGCAGGACGGCTGGAGATGAAATGCAACGAAGGGGAGCAGGAGGTCATTCTATTTTGAGAGATGGGTTTCGAGTTATTTTTTAAGTGATTTTAAATACTTTTCTGGTGAAAATGGATAATTGACTGCATTTTCAAATAAACTGTTGAGAAAGTCCGTTTGCTGTTTACTCCATACTTCATTTGGTACGGATTTGACCCATCCGCTGTAGAAACGTACAAATTCAAGTCTTTCTTTTAGGTTTTGCTTTTTATCAAAATTCGATTCCATAATTGCTACCTTGTACCTTAAGAATATCCATATATTGTTTCAATTTTTCTTTGTTTAGATGTTCACCAAATAATTCATACAAATAAACTGCATCTTCTATATCTTTATCATTGCCCAAATAAAGCTTGAAAGGTATCTGGATTTCCAGAGGTGAAATGTTTATACTATCTCTATCTATTTTTACTTCCATATGCTTTTGTAAAGAGTCTCGATCTATCCTGTTTTTAGTGAATTTGATCTCAATATTTGGAATAACAGTATCCTGTATAGCAGCTCTGATTGCAAGTTTGTCATTAAGCATTCCATATAGCTCTAAAGGATTTTCGGAATTTAAAAACCAATATTTCCTTTTGCGTAATTCGTCATTAAGTTGTTTGAACTTTTTGAAATCAATTTTTTCAATAAATATATCGATATCTTCCGTTCCTCTGGATCTTCCGAAGAGTATAGAAACATAACCACTTACAATAACATAATCTGTATATCTTTCAAGAATTTTGATAAAGTCTATAACAAAAAGGTCCAGCTTGGAAACCACTTTTTTTCTTAGAAAAATATATTTTCCTTCTATTTCAAGTTCCATTTTATTTACCCTCTTTGATGATGATTATAGTGCACTTTCGTATAACATTTGGCGGGTATCTGAAGTTTGCGAGTGCAGGGGGCCAGCCAGATACTTGCTTGTTATATGCTCCAAGCCTACAAGGCGAGGACAAGGGAGCGTCAGTGATCGAAGAGTCATGAGCAAAGTGCCCATGTATATGCAGTCGTTACTAATTCTCTCATGACTTTTTGGTTTTATCTCCCCTCTTCTTCATTTTTTCAAGAGATTCAAGTCTTTCCAGGAGATATCCTCTTTCAGTTTGATCCTTGACATTTTTAAGTCCATCCCGATAAATCTTATTTGCTTTTTTATAATCAATTGGTACTTTTTCATTTATCCTTATGATTCCATACATATCACCCCAGCCCATGTAACCCCAAACAGAATCCGAAAATTCATCAATCATTTTTTCAAACAACTCTTCTCCTTTTCGGGTTTCGCCCAAATGAAAATATGATTCCGCCTCTGCGCGTTTCAGATTTATTATAATCAATTCATTAGATTCCGGAAACAGACGACAAAATGTATTACAGTATTCAATCCTTTTCTCAAAAAAAGATGGAACGTTAAATCCTGCATTTTCTAACCCTGCATCGAAATCCTGGCACCAGTTGAACAAAGATTGCATCATCCCCGGGAATACAACTTCGGCTTCACTAATTGATTTCATATCGGAAGTGAACCTCTTTTTCAAATGTTCCCAAAGATCGAGCCAAAGTTCAGTTCCCTCAATATACTTTTCCCTCTCTATTAGTTCATAACCTTCTTGCATCATATCGTCCAGTTTTTCTGTATTTACTATATGGGGAGCAAACTTTTCCCATAAAAACAAAGCTGCTTCCCATATAAGATCATCTTCCCAATTTTCTTCTATGAATATCGTATATTTTTTTTGCCAATGATGCGATATATCGCCGGCAGAATAAAACGCCCTGACATCTTTCAAAAACTGTTTTTTGTTGAACTCAATCCCCATACTTCGAAGTTTATTGATAACCTCTTCCGGGGTGATGTCATTAAATCTATCATTGTTCATTGATATTATGCTGGAATATGTCATTCTTTTCCTCCATATAAACTTAAAAATTGACCGAAAGCAAAAAGTGTATCATCAACTTTTTTTAACCTTTTTACTATCTCTTTAATGTCAGGCTCATGCCCGTTTGGTTTTTTTGCAATGATACCTGAAGATATAGCAATTTGAAAGAAGTAATCCATATAACGTGTATATCCTTCCCAATCTTCTGGGATGGCTGTGTGCTTCTGCGTTGAGAAGGCACGAAAGACATTCCGGTCTGCAATGGGATATTCAAATGGACGAGCAATATGAAATAAAAAAATTTGCCAGACAAATCCACCCGGGAAAATCATTTCTGTTACAGTTTTAAACACTTTTTCATTTATTTTACATTGTCTAAACTTGTTGATAGAATCTGTTTTTTCAATCACGCTCAAAACTCTTTTGTTCTCTTTTCCTTTGTTAGGCTCGGATAGTTTCTTCTCCGTAAGCATCCTAGGGTCTTTCCAGCGAAGCAATCGTTTGATGTTTTGCTCAGTCAAGTTGTTCCCAAGATTCAACTCATTGATATAATGAATAACTTCGTTGCTATCGAAGGCTTTTATTGTGTCGTAAGAATAGTGCTTACTCCAATAATTGACGAATTGCTCGGCACTGTTGAGATCAAATTCTTCGAATTGTTTGACATCCAGGATAAACATTTTGTACCTCCCATAATTGCCACATTGCACATAACTCTGGTATTTCCGAACTTGAGTTCGTATATACTTCCCTCTATCAGAGGTTCATATACTCTCATTCTTGTTACTTACATGCGTATATATTTTTATCGTCTTTAAACTCTTGTGCCCCAACAACTATTGAATGTATCCCAAATCTGTGCCTATTTCCAGTAAATGCATTGCAAAACTGTGTCGTAGAGCTGCTCGCAGAACCAACCAGCACCCGAGGATATCGCCTGTATTGTAGAGTATCCGGGCGCATAACCCTTGAAGGGGCAAGCAGTGAACTACTTGACAATAACCACGTCAAAGAGGCATATCCCGGGATGTAGTGCCTGCGATTTTCTCAGTAATTTTTTTTATCAGCGGCATCAAACCCCTGGGTAAGAACAGTATCTCAAGTACCAGTATCAATCCCAGGATAAGCAGTCTATCAATGCTCATACCCCACAATCCCATCTGTTCCCATAACAGATTTATGACAAGTGCGCCTATGACCGGGCCGCCTATTGTCCCGATACCCCCGCTTATTGTCATAATGATAGGCATGAAGGAATTATGTATGCTGAATATCTCGGGGTTAATGAAATAATTGTAAGGAGCGAACAGTGCCCCGGCAAACCCTGCCATAAAGGTACTGATCATAAATGCTATCAGCTTATATCGCGTGATATCCACACCCATCATAGCAGCTTCGGCCTGGTTCTCCCTGATGGCTGCAAACGCAAACCCGATCTTTGACCTGATCACCAGGTGGGATGCCAGTATTGTTCCCACCATGGCGAAGAAGAACAGGTAATAATATTGGGCTCGCGACACAATGTCAGGTGAATATATCCCCAGGCTGCCACCGAACATATGGGGGTCCATGCTGCCGGATAGACCCACTGCAATAAGTACACCATTTATCGCCTCGATAAAAACCGATAACTCGTTTACCACAGCAGCCATTATTATGGCAAACCCGAATGTGACAAGTCCCAGGAACCATTCTTTTAACCTGACACAAATAATACCTAAGAACAATCCCACCAGGGACGCAGCCAGTGCGCCGGTCAACACTCCCAACACTGGTGTTACACCGTTTATGATAAGAATAGTGGAAGCAAAACCTCCTATGCCAAGAAAAGCCGCATGTCCCAGGGATGCCTGTCCCGAATATGCCAGCAGGTTCCAGCTTGTTGAGAACATAATATAGAAAAACGTGAGTATTATTATCCTGTTAAAGAAATCATCAGTTATCAGCAGAGGCAGTGCCAGACCGATTATTACCAGCAACAAGTAGGCAGTATATAGGGAAACTGCATATTTGCCAACCAGTTCTCTAACAGTCATGTCAATGTTCCTCCCCGAAAATACCGGTTGGCTTTATTACCAGCACGATGATCAGTAGTACGAATGCCACTGCTTCCTTCCATGCTCCTCCGAAATAGAATATAGTAAAATTCTGGACAAGTCCCAGCATCAATCCTGCGATAATAGCACCAGGGATGCTGCCAAGACCGCCAATAATGATCACTGTAAATGCCATGATACCGGGTATGGTACCCATATACGGATTGAAAGGGGACAGGATCGCGTGGACCGTGCCCGCTGATGCTGCCAGGGCCGCACCAATCCCGAAACTCAACATATACATATGGTTGACATTCACACCCATTAACATAGCCGCTTCATGGTTCTGGCTCGTTGCCCGCAGCGCCCGGCCAACATCTGTCTTTGTAAGGAATAGATATAAACTGATAAGTATCAATGCAGTAAAAGCGATAGCGATGATCCGGTCATATGTTATATTCAACACTCCAAGGTCCAGGGCCATTGAACTGTAAGGACTGTTGATCTTCCTGATGTCATCTGTCCATAATTTCACTGCTGCATTTTGAAGAATATAAATCAAACCCAGGCTTAAGAATATCTCGTTCAGCTTTCCTGTTCCCAGAACCTTCCTGAATCCAAAACGTTCTATCATAACTCCGAAAACACCAATGATGACCATTGAGAACAGCATTAGAAAATAAGGGTTCAGACCTGTGTAATAATATAGTCCGAAACTGGAAAAAGCGCCCAGCATCATGATCTCGCCATGTGCAAAGTTCACCACCTTCATCACACCGAATATCATGTTCAGGCCCACTGCCATGAGCACATAGATACATCCGGCTGTCAGGCCCCAGATGAATATCTGTAGCAATGTGGTGATTTCAGTCATATTAAAAGATTTTTTTAAAAATAAAGGAAAATCAGTGGATTATTCATCCACCAATTTCATAGTTGTCAGGCAGTACAAAATCTTGCTCATTCAGACTATCGGGAAGGATGATGACAGGTTTTAGTTCTTCTGTCTCTTTGTCCCAGAACATCTGTTCAATGAATATCTTTGGTGATATCTCATTGTATTCATCAAAGGCGACGTTCCCGCCTTCCATCAAAATAAGCATTTCTGATTCGTTGGTCTGTTTGATAGCATCCCTGACTTTTGTCCTGTCAAGTGTTCCAGCGCGCTCAATTGCAGAGGCCGCCAGATAGATACCGTCATAGGTATCAGCGCCCATCATACCAGGCATTTTACCCCATTTGGCTAGATATGCTTCCTTATACGGTCCCATCAGTTCAGTGTAATCGGCTGCATAGGGAGCAAACTTGCTTTCAAGAAGGTGACCGTCGCCCCATTCGCCCAGGAGTTCATAGAACGCCGGGTCTTCGTTGCATTCCACTGCCATGTAGACCGTATTCAGGCCGACATCTCTCTGTCCCTGGATATAGATGCTGGATGTGTCCTTCACAAAACCAACTGTGTAAACTGCATCAGGTTTTGCTTCTGCTATCTTGGTCAGGTATGTGTGGAAATCAGTTTCATCTGTGGGATATTTCTCCTGGGCCACTAATTCTATTGGCAGGTTGTTATCTTCAATGTATGCCACACTGGATTCGATAACACCTTTTCCATAGGCATCGTCCCTGTATATAAGGGCCAGTTTCAGGTCCCTGTCTGCGGCAACTATTGGTTTAAGTTCGTCTACAAAGAACTGCAGGATGGGCTGTGAATAGTCGTCCGTGGTTGAGCAGTAATGGAAGAAATAACTTGTATCGATCTCTGTCCTTCTGGTAACCTGGGAACTGGATGCACCTGTGATAATGTACGGCACTTTACCGGCAGCAGGCACCTGGTTGGCTAGGGTGACACCACTTGAGAAGCCGCCTACAAGCACTACTGCATTCTCGTTTGTGATCAAACGCTCAACAGCGGTTACACCTTCGGCTGCTGAAGTTTGTGTGTCTCCTTCTACCAATTTCAGTGGTATTTTTTCGCCATATTCCTCTACATACACTCCACCATCTGCATTGATTTCTTCTACTGCCAGGACAGCAGCCTGTTTCATGTCATTGCCAACATCAGAAGCACCGCCGCTAAGCGGAGCCACAAGTCCGATGTTGATGTATTCAGGCGTACCTTCTTCAGGCGTATCGGTACAACCTGCGGTGATAAGTACTAGAAGAATTAATGCGACAATGGATAATTTAGCATTAATTATTTTCATAATTTTTACTCCTATTATTAAATAAATATCGAATTAATTAAGTCATGCTATTTCTGAGTACATCTATATTTAAGTTTTTCTAAATTCAGAGACCGTTACAATTCGTTTTGGTGAATTAAATTAAACTACAGATAAACGCAGATGAACGCAGATTTTCAGGTAGCGTATTCACGTTTATCGGCGTTCATCTGCGGTAAGTTTGATAATGCCAACATGTAATGGAACAGTCTCTGAATTCAAGACGAGACTTTTTATTTTCTTCTGATTGAACCAAATATGCGCCCTAATCTAACAGCTTTAACCGAAATATTTCAACTGTCTTAATTTAATGTTAAATAAAAATATCCAACGTTTCCAAACAGTATAAAATTTTAAGGTAAAATGAGATGGTTACCACTAAGACAATTGGCCAATAATCTAATTAAATCTCAGCCGTATTTGATTTTAGCTCGACTTAGAGGTGATTAATCTCTCCAGACACTGGTATTAAAACATCGCTTATTCACTGATACGAATAAATTATAAGCAAAATTAGCTAGTACGTCAACGATTTTAAACGATCTGGCTTGATTC
>DAOUWY010000053.1 GCA_030666885.1 Methanosarcinales archaeon | reverse complement strand
GGTAAAACCATGATTTTCAAGAATCAGACACATAAAGACATCAGGTCATGAAATATAGGACACTACCCGATTTTGATAGTTCCTCTGTATAATATTTTAGATAAATATTCTACCGAAATAACTGGTTTTTGAGATAGTGCCCGTTGTACCATTAATTCCGGGAATGACCCGGCATTAACAATTCTTCCCAAAACCAAAACCGCTTCCAATATTATTAATCATGTGCTGGCATAATACCTGACTGAAGTAATATCGATGGCTGGCAAATGGCGATACTATTGTTACAAAGGTTACGTAAAAACAGAATGACATTTTAAATAAACTTAATTTACGCGCTTAAAATGCGGGATTTTGGATATAACTTTTCGGTTAAATGAATTTCGATGATTTTATCATGTAATTTGATTTAATAGACTTTGGTGATTAGGTTTGGACATGAGAAAAAGAAAATATCATCAATTTCCCCTTCATGATGTTGATTTTACCCAAAAATACAGTTTTTGGGCTGACCTCCCATATCTTGTAGAAACATTTGCAGGGATGAATAACAAATCCGGGTCATTAAAATTGAAAGGAAATAATGGGGATACCCTGAATGCAAAACGAAATATTGCCATTGATATCGCTGAAGCAAATGTAGATTTCGTACCATTGACCAATCAAAACCGGAAAAATATAATGTTGAACATTGATCAGAATGGTACAATTGATTTCAGGTTTCGGATACTTTATTCGCATCTGAATAAAAAATACAACCGCATCGCCACCAGAGGCGATACATTCCTGGTCAGGAGTGAACTTGCTAACGGTATTCTAACATTAAAGGTACACATGGCGGACGGTCCCGGGCATACAACCTGTAATGAGATTGTCGATACTATAGTAGACGAGATTGATCGTAGTAATAAAAAACAATAATCTATATTTATTATAGATTATCCACCCGCCATTGGAAATAATACGAGGGTTGCGTATAAGTTTGTTATACTTATCCCATTATAAAATTTTATATATTATTTAATATTTTTTGATTTATATGGTACATAAAGTATTAATTTAACTGGTTGGAGTTACTAAAAGAGTTAAGGAAATTATTTTCATACGGAACTACAATCGAAAGTACTGATATTTTCGGAGCATTTAAATATATTATATCATATTGCTCATCTGGTGTAATAATGGAAGGAATTGCCATAACCAAAGATTCAACATCCAAAGATTTAGAACCAATAGCAATGGCCATCTATTCAGCAGTTGGTCTCCCGGTAACAATAAAGAGTAAAAATAATAATGGAATAAGAATTGAGAACAATCAAGTCATAGATTACAATTACACTGGCAAGTACCTGGAAATGGCAATAGAACAAAAAAAGACCATTCATGGCTTTGCCGAACAGGGGCCATATAAGGATGTTCCTGTAGTTGTTTCACCGATCAAGGATAAAGAAGGTGAGGTTATAGGTGCCATCGGAATAGTCAACCTTGCGGGTTTTATCGATCTTACAAGACTTTAATTCCAAAAATCTTATATTGTAACCTGTGCTTTTTATTTTTATTATGCAGACAGGCTATGTATATCACGATGACTACTTGAAGCATGACACTGGCCTCCATCCTGAGAATGGTGGTCGATTAAATGCTATAATGAACGGCTTGAAGGAAAGTCCTTATTTCAGCAGGTTAATCCTCATCGAACCCGTACCTGCCAAAACTGACCAGATCAATTATATCCATACCTGTGACCTTATCCGGACAGTCAGGGATTTTTCATCCAGTAAGATGCACCTTGACCCGGACACACCCACTTGCAGCCGCTCATATGAAATAGCGTTGTTGGCTGCCGGTGGAGTTATTTCGGCAGTTGATGCGGTGATGGACAGGATGGACAGTGTATTCGCACTGGTACGCCCGCCAGGACACCATGCCGGGCCTGACAGGAGTATGGGTTTTTGCCTGTTCAACAATATAGCCATAGCTGCCCGGTATGCACAGGAGAAGGGATTGGAAAAAGTGCTTATCGTTGACTGGGATGTCCACCACGGTAACGGTACACAGGAAGCTTTCTATGAAGACAGCTCGGTACTGTATTTTTCCATCCATCAATTCCCACATTATCCAGGCACGGGCAGTGTTAACGAAACTGGTGCGGGAGATGGTAGTGGATATAATATTAACGTACCACTACCCTCAGGTGCGGGAGATCCGGATTACCTGTATATATTCAACGAGATACTGGAACCGGCAGCCCGTAAATTCAAACCAGATATCATTCTTGTCAGCGCAGGACAGGACGGGCACAGGGACGACCCGCTGGCAGGTATGAACCTGACATCAGAAGGATTTGGACAGATGGCAGGGGTGGTGCGCTCGCTGGCAGAGGAATTATGCGGTGGGAAGCTGGTACTGGCACTGGAGGGAGGATATGATCACCGGGCACTGAGCAGTTCAGTAAATTCAATATTCGAGACATTGATTAATAGAGTGGATCTGAAAGCAGGCATACCATCTAACACTACGATTGAAGTGGTCCGGCAAATAAAGGAACTGCATCTAATATATTCTGCCTGATTCCTAACATCCACCTTTTTGTTCAATTAGACCGATGAAACTCAGTCCGGAATATCGTCCTTCGTGAGTATGATCTAACCACTTTCTATCGCTACATCCGTGCTGCTTCCTGTTGCAATACTCACATCTGCCTGTGCTGGTGCCGGTGCATTTAGATTTGTGGAATACTGGATCAGTGATTAAAGAATAGCGATTACTACTTAGGATTTTTTCCCCCATACCGCCGCACATGCTCCCATGCATTATGATATTCCGGATACTTGTCAAAATTTTTATAAATCGAAATATCTTCACTCCCGTAATGTATTCTATCCTTTCCCACCGGGCACACCTTAATACAAATACCGCAAGGCGATATAAAGCGGTTAAGTAATTTCTTACTGTGTCTGGCACACAAATCCTTGCGTATGATCCCCAATGGATAATCATCAGCATTGATTGCACCTACCGGACAGGAAGTGACACAGTTCATGCACCTGGTACATAGTTTTTCTTCTAAAAGTGGATCCCGGGGTATTTTGGCTGAGGTGAAGACAGACGTGAACCTGACCCTTGGCCCGTATTCTTTTGTAAGTAGTGTGTTATTTACTCCAAAGCTTCCAAGGCCGGCAAGGTAAGCTGCATGCTTGTGGGAAAAAAAGGCAGTTGGTCTTTCTATCAGTACATTGATATCCCCGTAACCATCCCTGGGAACAAATACTGAAGGGTATCCCTTCATGTTTAAAAAGTTGGATAGCAAGTACCCATACTGGTCAAGCATAATATTAATAGTGCGGTATAGTTCATGATAATAGATGGAGGGTGTGGTCTCAATAACAGGGAGGGTGACAGGCAGGCCAATGACAATGACAGAAGATGCTTTTGGAAAAATATGCTGTGGATAAAATGGTTCAGGTATCCACGGCTCAAATAAGGGTTGAGTCCAACGCTCAACAGATGCTATTCCCACCATAGGAATATCAAGTTGATTACATTTACTCAGGATTTCTTCTTTAAGGGAGTCGTTCATCTAATTAGATCAATTGTAATCTAAGTTTAAGGGTTTTACTGAATGGACAAATTTTATGCATGAATATTCCTTGCTGATGATAAGACAAGGATACGTCTGGCTTAAATAAATATAGCCTTTTCAGTGTACTAATAGCTGTTTATTCAAGGCTTCTTACATATTCCCACTTAGGATAGTATTACCTCATTTACATTTACATTTATATTTATATTTACATTTATATTTATATTTATATTTATATTTATATTTTCATTAATCATCCAAAGACTTTTTAATATATTGCACTATATGACTAATTATCCAATGAAAATATAGGAGGATATATTATGCAGTCTTATGAATGCACAGCATGTGATTATATATATGATCCGGAAAAAGGAGATCCGGATAATGGAGTTGCCCCTGGAACCGCATTTGAAGATCTACCAGATGATTGGGTTTGCCCGTCCTGTTATATGGGTAAGGACTCCTTTGAACCAGTAGCTTAGAGTAAGCACATAGTAATGGATGAAGAAATTACAGTCGAACAGGCACGCACGATGCTTCAATTGGGTGATGAAGCACCGGATTTCAAAGCAGTGGCAACTCATGAACCCATTAGTTAATTTGATTATAATGGACAGTGGCTCATACTCTTCTCACATCAGGCAGACTTCACACCTGTGTGTACCACTGAGTTCATAGGTTTTGCAAAGCTATATCCTGAACTCGAAAAGCGTAGTGTCAAACTGGCTGGGTTTAAGTATTGATAGATAATAGCCACATACTAAACCCCAACTTAAAAATCGAGGTGTAAAACAATGCCAGTAATCACAATAGACGGACCCCATATGACAAATGAACAGAAGAAAGACCTGGTAGAATCCTTCACACGCGAAGCCGCCAGGGTCACAGGCATTCCCACCCAGGCATTCATTATCCTTATCAATGAGAACGGCCCGGACAATGTGGGCGTGGGCGGCGAACTGCTGTCCATGCGTATGGCAAAAAAGCAGTGAAATATATTTGGAAAACCTTTTTATTATTACAATCAATAGAGTGCAATAAGAACATTTGTGAGGATATCCAAATGACAAATCAGCATAATAAATTAGTATGGAATGAAGAAAGCTGCGCCGGGTGCGGCACCTGCGAGAGGAGCTGTCCCCATGAGCCCAGGGCTATTGCCGTAAATGAAGGGAGGGTTGTGATAGACTACGACATGTGCGATGCCTGTGGTGTTTGTGTCAAGGACTGCCCGCTTAAAGCACTGAGCTTTGAAGTACTGGCATAAAGGCACATAGAAAGGGCATTTTGCCCGGCTATATATTATATTTTCATTTTTCAAACTTATCTGATATCAACTCAACCGGATCAGTTCCTTTTAGGCTACACACCTGGATTTGTTTTTATGGTGGGCACTTTCCGGCATATCTCTTTTTTTTTTAGCGAGGGGGCAAATTGAATATAACGTTCCTGGTGTATACGAAGTGCAATGCGAAGTCGAGCATTTATCTTAATTATTATACCCCTCAGCTTTGATTTGAAGTGGATACCTCAAAACGTATAAATGAAATATAAACACATACAAATTACATTATGCCGATTATCAGAAGTTGAAATTACCACATTTTAACCACAATACTGAAAAATGTGTGGATGCTATGCCCGATTTCAGCGGAGTTAAGGTTATAAATAAAAAGAATGAACGATGATGGAAGATAAGGAAATAAATCTCGCTTGGTCTAAAAAAGGTGCTACTCTTAGTGATAAGTCCGCTCGAAACGAATTTGGGCTTGCACAGGAAGAAATTATTGAGGGCATTAAGGATGGCAAACTAGATTACCGTATAAATAGTATGTATGGGAACCCGTATTATAAGCTGATCCGAAGTGAAGTGGAAACATTTGTAGTTAAAAAATACGGTAGCAACTACCTTAAGGAGAAAAAAATCAAAAAAGAGCTGGTACAGACCAAAAAGAATTTGAAGAAATTGAAAACTCAAGTTGCCTCCCTGGAACTAAGAAAAGCTGAACTATTAGCTAATCTTGATGACCTTGAAAATAATGCTTAGGAGTCATGTAAATGGAAAAAAACTATCATTGTAACTGTAAATCAGGATGTAAAAATAACCGTTGTGCCTGTTTCAAAAATCATGAACCATGTGATGATAAATGTGGATGCACTGACTGCCAGAATCCTTTTAATGAAATAGATGTGGAAAAGTATTCAACATGTGCTCTTCAAAATATCAATATTGTTAAAGCTCTTTCACAGGAAGAATTAGATGAGGAACATGAGTTGCCATGCGGCTGTGAAACCGTCAAGTTGAAAGATTTATTAGATGAATATGAATGCAAAGAATGTATGGAGGTGTACTGGTATTCATTTTGTTGGAATGAGGTGGTTCAAGATAATTGTACATGGCATTGTGAAACATGCAGAGAATGTAAAGATTGGAGAGAATGGCATTGCGAAAGATGTAATAAATGCACATATGGAGTAACATTGCCATGTCAACATTGTGGTAAAAAAGGACCTTACCAGGATATGGTCTAGTCCACGAGTTGTTGAACAGGCACTGTGAAAGTCAATAATTCTTTTAATGTCCAAATGTGGTCTGTAGGTTTTGTGCCATAGCTGGTGTCCTTTGCAACCATCTTTTGTTCCCACAATTGACAATTGATCGTATTAATCTTAATCGTTATACTCAACAGCTCTGCTGTGGAGAGCTTCATCAGGGACATGACCCATATACTTTACTATACATTTAAAAAATCATGCATAATTGTAAGGGCACAGAAATCCCCGCACATAGTACACGGTCCCTTTTCAGGACACATGCCTGATGCCTTTTCAGGCTCGATGGCATACTGCATCTGTCCGTCCCAGTCCATGACTGCCCTGTATTTTGCCAGTTCCATATCCTGCTGTCTGGCATCGAACTTGATAGAATCACCAATATGTGCAGCTATGCGAAATGCCACCAACCCCTCCCTCACATCATCCACAGTGGGCAGCCTCAGGTGTTCAGAGGGTGTGATATAGCACAGGTAATCCGCACCCGCACCCGAGGCTATGGATGCACCCACTGCCCCTGCGATGTGGTCATAGCCTACAGCCACATCAGTAGGCAGCGGTCCGGCCACGAATAAGGGGAAATCCCCGGCATCTTTGTAGTACCTGACGTATCCGGCTACCTCTGATGCACGTACATGCCCACCCATACCTTCCACGATCACCTGGACACCTGCCTGGTTTGCCTGCCTGGCCAGTCTCATGTTCGTCAGCATTTCCTGGTGCTGGGGGGAATCGGGTATATCATGGATACAGCCGCTGCGCATGGTATTGCCAAGGGACAGCACCACATCATTCTCCTTCAGGGTTTCCAGGATATGATCAAAATTATCTATGAAGGGGTTGCCGCATTCATTAGTAAGCATGTATATGCTTGTAAAAGAGCCGCCCTTCGATACCATGCCCATGATGCGGGGATGGCCTTTTAGTTTCTCAATGCAGTCACGCTCGATACAGTGCAGGACGACAGAGCTGACACCTTCATCTACCTGCTGATGGATATTATCCAGCAGGTGGTCTTCGGTAATGGAGTAGATACCCTGTTGGGCTACTGACTGATATATGGGTACTGTGGTTATTGGCAGGGTGGTATGCCGGTAGATGGAACGCCTGATTGCAGGGATGTCCCCACCCATTGACAGGTCGGTCAGGGTATCAGCTTTGTATTTTTCTGCCACCATGGCCTTTTCAAGTTCTTCTTTCGGGTCGATCATTGTACTGGAAGTGCCGATGTTCACATTGACTTTGGTGGTGGCACCCTTGCCTATTGCTACTGAGACCGGACCCCGGGTCATTATGACCAGACTGCCTTCTGCCACTCGGTTGCGGATTACTTGTGGAGCGATACCTTCACGGGACGCTACGACTTCCATTGGTGTGGTAATAACGCCGTTTTTTGCCAGTTCTAGTTGTGTTTTGCCTTTTTCCATTAGTTTCACTTACGTTCTTTTTTAACGTATAAGAAAGTATAAACGCATTTCGATATAGACATAGGTAATTTTCTTAGTTTTAATCAAATCTTTTGATAGGATTCACAGGATATACAGGATTGGATCGTATCCTGTCAATCCTGATTATCCTGTCTGAAATTTTCATTTTATCGTCAACCAATCTTCCATTGAGATCACCCAAAACCTCCTGCAATAAAACAGGAGGATTTTAGTATATAGGGGGTCAATTTTGGATGGGAATCTTCAGTTTCACGATGAATTTCTCCTAAAAGTACAATTTGAGCAAGTGTATAAAAATATTTCTCTGACTCCCACCATCTCCTCCTCTACATCTGAATACATCCGGAATTACCTCAGTAACCTCCTCTATATCACTATGTTTTCTCCAGACCTGTCCACTACTTCCTATGAAATACCAGATATCTTCCACTGTTTTGTGTTTAACAGCTTTAGAAGTACTATTTGGAGGCAGGGTAAATTGGCACATTCCCCCTTCTTTTTCACTCCTTCATTTACTCGTTCTTCAGGTAAGACCAGTTGCTTGTATTTATCAAGTTTGACCATCCTCACTGCTATTTACTCAATCATACCACTATGGTAATATCCGGTTTGCATGGATTATTATGCGAACAGGTTTTTGCATGGTAATCCATGCAATATTGGCCGAACCATCATTCCACTCATCTATATACTCATCTCCCAAATCTGGTTTTAAACCGTCCAAATAATCACCGGATTCAACCTCCTTTTTCTTAAAGTGACCCCAGGTAAGATCATCCCATAATTCGAATTCTTCACTATTCTCGCTTCTGATTTCGTCCAAACCAAACCGGGTCTCAGACACTCGTTCTTCGATCACGAAATAGAATCCATGGCGATACTTGTTAGTTTTTCCTCGTGCTTCATCTTCAGTAATATTGAATCCAAGAAAAGTGATATCAGGTTGCATAGTACCGCTGAACACTGGGGATTGTATTTCACCTTTCACTTTGAATTCTGGAAGCGCAGGCACTCTTTCATTTTCATCATTTAATTTTGCTTCCACTGCATAGATAACAGCGTTCGGGTATTTCTTTAGCAGATCTCCACGTAAAATCAGGACCAGTTTTTCTTTAAGGTGATTTTCAGGTTCATTTGAGCCAAGGCGTTCACTGTCCCATTCAGCCAGAGGCTTGATGTCTTCCAGATTCTCTTCGGTATCACTCTCTTTTGACATGTAATCACTATAATCCCAGAACTGGCGGAAATATGATCCCCGCTGGTCAGTTGGATATTCGCGCCATAATAGTTCTGAACCAAATGCATGGTTAAGCCCGCACATATAGGCCTCAATAAAACGTCTATTCGTTTTAAGAAGCCCAATAGTATTTTGCGGTATTTTTTCAATTCCTGGTAAAAGAAGTTCTTGCGAAATATCTTGCAGGAACTTGTACATCGGCTGGGGAAAAGTAGGATGAGCCATGATGATTCCAGGATCTTCCCTTTCCAGTATTCTTTTATTTCGATCTATGATCTTTTTCCCCGGATCAAGTTCTTCATACACTCTCGTGCAAATGGTATCTATTTTTATCCGATTACCCATCATATTACCTCCTGGATGCGTACGGACTACTTTATACCCACCTTTGCTGAACCGTTCAAATAACCTTTGATGGCTTGCAGCCGACTTTTGGCGTTTTTTAATCGGCCCTTGCGGTCTCTGGATACGCCTGAAAGCAGGATCACAAATAGCCTGAGGAACCATGCTCCT
>DAOUWY010000013.1 GCA_030666885.1 Methanosarcinales archaeon | reverse complement strand
TTAACTAGAATTGGCTTACCTTGAAATATTATAGCCTCCCCATATATCTGGTCTTTTCTCATTACCCAGTTATCCACTAGTTCTGCAGCGTCACCTTTTGTCCTTATATTCTCACCTGAAATCGAATATATCCTGTGGATAACCGGCATTGTTGCCTCTTTTGTTTCGAACATGATGATATCTCCCTGTTGTGGATCGACTTTCAGGTTCTGCATGAGAACAAGGTCCTTTGTTTTAAGGGTGGGTGACATGCTGTCTGATGTTATGATGGCAAAAAACACAAGCTGGTTAAGAATGATATATGCTGTAAATCCTGTGATCAACAGGGGAACCAGTACTGGCAGAATATTCGGTCTTCTGGATAATTTGTAATATTGCTTCGTCTGCTCTTTTAAAGCTCGTTTATGATCAGGACTTTTTCTTATGACAGGATTGATCAAACAGGGGATAATATTTATTTTATTAGTATTTTGCCTGTAGAAGACATAGAAAAATGAAATCAACAGAAAAAATCCAATTATAATCGAGAGATGATTATAATAAAGGTGAAATGAGCTGTAGATTATTGTCCCAATAATCTGTTCAATAAATGACATTCTTAAAAAAAAAGAAAGATAAGTTGACCATAGGTCAACTTACGAACTATTAGTTTCGTTTGCAGCCCAATATTGAGACTCGGTTGTTCTGGTGTTGTTTATATCAACATTGACTGTCCAGTTATAATCCTCTGAATGGGTTGCGTTTATGAATAAACCGCCCCTTATCCGGTCCATCGTAATATTGAGTCCTATCATTGTATGACATGCCATACATGCAGTATTGTTGGATGCAACATCACTCAGTTCCGTGTCTTTAGATTGCTCGAAGAAAGGAGTGTGTGCCTCATTCGTATTGCCCAATTGTGCGGTGGCATTAGTATGACAGGATACACAATCGATTGTAATTGCGGCATGTGGCGTCTCCTTTGATCGCCATGCTGATTCCCAACTTGATTTGTTTGATTTATCCAAATCTCCAGATTGATTGAAAAATTCATAGCCGAAATTGTCAATTTCTGTTCTATCGATTCCAAAACTTTCCAAGTCAGTAACATTGATCTGATGACAGAAACAGCCCGGATCTGCACCTTCGGCCTCCATCACTGCTTTATATGCAGAATGCGCACCGGTATTAGCCCTCCATTCACCTACCTCGGCAAAGTGACATCTCTCACACATTTTATATTGACCACTGGCAGTTGTTACAGTGTACCAATTATGCTGTCCCATAAACATCGACATTGTGCTGGGTATAATGAATAACCCGATTGCAACTATGGCAAATCCTAAAATTAATAAACTTTTCTTATCCATAATAATTCACTCATCAATACTATTTAAGTTACTAATTCTATACTTTAGTTCATATTTAACTCTTTTCATTAATTAAATAAAATTACTCCCATATTAGTGTAATTTTGCTTGCAGTCATTTCATCACCATTGCTGTCACGCACTTTAATAAAAACATCGACACTGTCTCCTTTGTTTGGCATGGTTTTCAGTTCAGATGTAATTTCATATTGTCCACTGCCTTTATAATCAACAGATCTCCAGTAGTCGATATGTTTTAAGTTCCAGATAGTACTCATATAAACACCAGGTAGGTGAGTCGATACCTGCATATGGTCTTCGGCTTTGCTTACTTTCGCAGTTGTAACATCTATACTTTCTATAACCGGTGTTCCATTATGCTCTGTAATTGTAACATTGGCTTTAATAACTGTTTTCTCTCCAAGACAGCCAGAAGCCATTATGAGTGCAATGAGTATGATGGCAAAAACAATTAACCGCATAAAATAATAATCAGACACTAATACCTAATAAGTCTTTTGAAGTGGTCTGGGATTTTTTTATATCCCAGGGCATCTGAAATATAGGATTCAAATTAAAAAACTTAATAAACAAGTGTGAGAATCATTTATAGAATCAAGTAACTGTCAGGATTAACAAGTAGTTTCATTCAAATTTGATAGATACGGATGTAAATCTGATGCCCAAAAATATTTCAATCAAAACCGTTGCAAGTGCTGGCGCCGGCGGTATTATCTACGGAATAGTCGTTATACTCATGAACTATTTTGCACCAATTCTTGGAATTATCGCTGGTTTTGTCAGCGGAGTCGGACTTGTGGTTATAAGCGGCCAGGACGAGAAGGATAATATGGATATTTCACCTGTTAACCTGTTCTATTTCGCAGGGGTTGCAATAGTCTCTCTTCTTATCGGATATATCATAATTTATTATTTTAAAACCGAGATCATTCACGGTATGCCATATCATCCGAAAGACTTCTTAGCACTTACGGATTTTATTTTTTCCACACTCAGAATCCCGGATATTATCAGCACAATAACCGGCGGTCTTATTGCATTTTCATTATCAGATATAATTAGTACAGTTTACAGGTATTTGCGCCGTGGCCCACCTGTATGATTATATTCACCGGGAATGATTTCTATATCAACCTGAACCTCGGAATGACAGCCAATGCATGTCCAGTAACCCTTTGAAATATAATTATCATTTCCTGCGACATTTCCCATCGTATGGTTAAATGGCTTACCTGCTACGTACCCCGTTGACTCATTACTCTGGCTGAGATAGAACGATCTATGAATATTGCCAGAGTAATTTAAGACCGTTCCCACATTGATCCTTGTCTGTAACGTGTTGAACAGTTCGGGGTCATTTAAAACATAATTCCTGTTGCCGTGACACCAGTCATCATCACATGTTCTCATTGTTATTGAATGCGCATCAGGCTTGTCTATTAATGATGTATTGTGGCATAGGTGACAGATTTCATTTCCATTGATCTGTGAATCACCATTATGATCCAGACTGACTAATAATGATGTTGAATCATTGTTCCATGAATTGTCGGCCCATGTCCAGGTCTTATCATCAACAGAATAAATTGTGCCGTTTGATGGATAATAATCAATACCCCCTATGGCAAGATAAGTAGTATAATTAGTGTTGCTGGCTGCCCTGATATGTACCAGACCGGTAGCAGATCCATCTACCTCACTATATTCTGCAAAATGGCAGCGCTGGCAGTTAACTTCATCATAAAATCTATGCTGCCCCGAAAACATTGAAAGTACATCGGGCACAATAAATATTGCAAGCGCTAATAAACCAATTATCAATAATATCTTACTACGTCCCATAATTCACCTAACAATATTAACAGGTATTTGGCAATTCATATCTGCCATTACATATCTATGCATTTCCTGATTGAATAAACAGGTCACATCCCCGTATTCCAAAATTACAGATATACTAAGGATCACCGAAAAACCCCCTGCTGTTGTCATATAATTGAGGGTCTGTTCCATTTATGATGTAATGCGCAGACTGGTTTAATCCGCTTATACCACTATAGATTATAATATCACCGGATGTTTCATTATACTTTGAGTGACAGTTGGTACAATATATCTTTTTGGTAAGGTTATGTGTCAGATTAACATTATATTGCGCACTTGAGTTTGGATTGTATCCATGACATAAGCAATTTATCGGCTTGTGTGCACCAGCGCTGACATTGGCTGCAGATGCAGAGTGGCATTTGCTGCAAAATTCCTGGGGGGTGGGCTCGGTTTTAAATAATTCGTGACTGCCTGAAAGCATAGCATTAGCTATACCTATGATCAATATAACCAGGATTCCCGCCATTATTATTTTTTTGGGGATCATAGACTTTCAGTACCACTCCTGGCTTGTTCTATTACCTTTATCCGGATATACGTGGCAATACCTGCATTCATTGGTATCTTCATTGGTATTATAATAATCGACAGTGGCATTATATGCTGTTGCATTATGGCAGGTGGTGCAGTCCGTGATATCAAGCACGTTCGTTCCTCCAACCGAATATGTGGATGGCGTATTTGTCACATTGTGCCGATCCTTTTCATTGACCAGGTCAGTCTGGTATGAATGACAGCATTCACACCATTTCCAGGTGTAGTCTTCGACCGGGTGGACCAATGATTTATTAAATGTTTCATTAATGTGACAGTCGATACATTTCATAGCCCCATGTACACTTGCATTGAACATGGTTTCATTCACATAAGCATCAGTGTCGTTCAGTCCGAAGTGGCAGCCTCCGCACTCTTCGGACCAGCTCAGTGTTGGGATTTTAAGACTTGAATCATGTATCCTGCCTGTATTATGGCATTCCACAACTATGCAGCCGGACGTCTTTGTCCCATGTGGGATGTTTTCTGTGAAGTTCGGCTCACCTGCATAATCGAATATGTCAATGAACTCGTTTGTCGGGTCCCGGTGGCACCATATGCAGTCAGAGAGGTTGTCGTTTATGATAATGTCGGTGCGGTTTTGCGGATAATGCGACGACTGTGACAGATTCAGACGATACTCAGCCTGCCCCGACCCTGCGAAATTGTCAAAGTTGGGAACCTTCATGCTGGTGAGGTTGTGGCAGCCGTATCCGCAGGACTCAGAGTTCGTCGTAGCATTCGTGTTTGCTTTGATATTGATGCCGCTCTTGAAGTGGTTGTAGACCGCGGTTGCGGTGTTCACGTTCTCGTATGCATAAGTGCCGTTGTGGCAGTCATAGCAGAGATACGCATCATTGTTGAATGTGTCTCTATGCCCATCTTCCGGCCATGTCCCATTCGGAACATGGCAGCCCCAGCACTTGGAATTGTTCCTATCTTTAGTACGTGTTTCAGCGTCGTCGGACATGTTATGATTCACATTCGCATGTACTCCTGAATTCACTGCTGTAACATTGATCCTATATTTTAAGCCTTCCTGGTGACTACCATACGTTGCATGGCAATCGGTGCAGTTCCCATCAGTAAGTGCCCGTGTCAATGTTTCATTATGGAACCTGCCCTCACCATGACATTCAGCACAAGTCTGGTTTGGATAGTGTTCGATCTTTTTCATATTATTCCACTCTACAAACGGAGTTGAATCATTGTTATGGCAGTACCGGCAGTAATCGTTGGAGTAGGTTATTTCATTGTATAAGACTGCGATATCGTTTCCGTTATCACCGTAATGGGACAAGACCGATAATGTGGTGCGGTAGTTGTCGTTCTCTGTGAACAGATACTTCATCTCTGACTGGTTATGGCATATAATGCATGAGTCCAGGTCTGTCGGAAGCGTCCAGTACGCAGATATGTTGGTTCCGTTCCTGAAGTGGTTATAAACGTTCGGAGCATCGCTCACATTGCCGAACGGACCACCAACTTTGTTGTGGCAGTCGTCGCAAAGATACGGCACATCCTTCCTCATACTGTGCTCATCCACATTCGTGCCATTTTCGAAGTGGCAGACCCAGCACGACTGGTTAGTGCCGTATGGACCGGTGGTGGCGTTGTTCATCCTGCCGTGGACTGCATCCTCATATACGCTCTCATTGATCCGTTTTCTCACTGCAAATCCATCATTGTCATGGCATTCCAGACACTCGGGTCCACCTGTTCCCGACCACAGATTCGCTGCATGTAAGTCCACCGGGGTTTCATTGTCATTTGTATGGCATACGTAGCAACCATCAGTCTGGTTTGATTCGTCCGTGAAGTTGCCGTGTCTATTCTGCCGGGCGCCCCCCCACTTCGTTGCAATGTCGGGTGTGGTGTTGTGGCAGATGCTGCAGTCCTCGGTCGGATAAATCAAGTCTGTCGTAGTGCCGTAGTGCGAGATGTTCGAAGCGAGCGTGTTACAGAGCAGCTTTCCTTGTGTGTCTACGTGGTCGTGGTTGATGCTGTTGTTGTGGCAGTCCATACATGTCCCCTCGCCGATCATATTAGTCTTGAGCGTCGTTGAGTTCGGGTAATGCGCGTATATTATCGGGGGCAGGCGGTTCTTCGGATAACTCGAACTTATCCATGTCTCGCCGTAACTCGTTGCTGCGTTCCATTCATCGCTTCGTGTGTGGCAGTCCTCACATGACCACGGCTTCTTCTGCGGTTGGTAAATATAATTCCGGTCCCCCATTCCCTCCGGCTGCATGCCATTGCTGTTGTGACAGCCCCAGCAGGGCTTTGATCTCGGATCGCATTCAAGGATGTCGGTGTAGGTGTTGTTGGTAACGTTCCTGTGAATGCCGGCAGCAATCGCGTCTGCATCGACAAGCGAATGGACTCCGAACGAACTGTTGATGTCATGGCAGACCACGCAGTCGAACCCGCCACCGGCATAGAGCGACTTATCATGGAAATGTGGGATGTTATCCTCGGTTATGACGTCCAGGTAGTTAGGGAGTACATGACAGTAGGTGTAGCACTCTGAAAGGTTTGATGTGTTCGTGCCGTACATATTATCGGTCACATTCGGGGCATTGCCCCATATCTGCCCGTTGGTTGTGTTGCAATGGCAGAACAGGCAGTCGGAGGTGTCCAGGAGAGGATTTGCAATATTGAATGCCTCACCTTGCGATCTGTTTAATCCGTAGTGAGAGACATTGCCCATCGTGGTTGTGCCTGTGTAGGGGATCCAGTTCTTAGCAGGATTCGGGTATTTACCGGCATGTCCATATTTCCCATATCCCCATTTCCAGACCGTGAGATCACCTATGTCATCATCAGAAAGACGACTTGGCGCATGGCAGTCTTGGCATGATCCGTTACTTCCGACATCGGTCTGGATGAACATCGATCCTATGCCCTTGGTGGTCGGACCATGGTTATCGATTGCAGCAACAAGTCCCTGCGTGTGCGGTGGCTGACCATCATAAGGTCCGTGGCACTTCGGGCACTTGTACGGATTCAGCGCCCGGTCGGGATGGAAATTCGGAGATGGCGGTGTTCCGTTGGTGCAGTGACATGCCCAGCAGATCGCATTATCTTCGGTGATATTATTGATCTGTGCAGCGGTATATTCACGGTATTCTAGCCATTCAGTGAAGGTCCTGTTAGTCCCCTGAAGTTTACTGCCACTTCTGAACGCACCGCTCAGGTTGCTGTGCATCGCACGTTTTACTGCGGTCAGGTTCACGATCTGGCGGATCGGGATTTCGTTGTATGCAAAAGCATTGTTGTCATGACACTCAAGACAACCCGCGCCGCCCGCGGTTTCGTATTCGATGAATTCGCGGTAGGAGAAATAGTCTGGAAGATTATTAGTTGTATCATATCCATTTGAATGGCACCACGTTACACATCTCGTCCAATCCCCAACTCCCGGCAATGGCCAAAGTCCACCCCCCTGATTCAGGGTCGGGTCCGACCAGTTTGCCTGACCTAATATGGTCTGATTCTCCCAATCGCCATCTGGATACTTATCGCCCGGGGGTGTGAGATTGGTGATATAAGTGTAATTTAGATCAGATCGTGTCATAGCAGGATTCACAGCACCATGAGGGTTGTGGCAGGCATAGCAGTTAAATTTTAAATGTGTATCCAACGACTCTTCTTGTGGAGAGTGGACATTCTGGAATCCACCACCAAAGCCCTTCCCAGAATTATATTCATCCCGGAAGTTCGTCTGGTTCATATAGTTTGCAAGATGCCCGGTCTCACCCGACATCTTTGCCACGATCTTTTCCTCAAGATGACACACGAAACAAAGGGCAAAGTTGGCTGAGTCATACGTTGATCGATTAACATTCGTATAATACCTCAGCAGATCGAACTGATGCTTTGACCCATGATTGTCGTGACATGCCTTACATGCAAGTTTCCCATCCTCGAGCTGGTGGTGGGTCGTATTGCTGAACTGCTCCTTCTGGTTCAGTTCCACTCTGATAGCACTTGAATTGTGGCATGTCTGGTTGCCTTTGCCGTTGTAGCATAACTGCGGGCTTGGCTGATATAAGAGATCCTTCCCGCTTGTGTTTCCGTGCGGTATGTTTTCGGAATCATTTTTATCATGACAGTCGATGCACCGTCCGGGAGTGTAAGGATCGTCCATTGAGGCGTTCATGATCCTTTCGTTGTACTTTGTCCAGTGTATCGTATTCGGGAACTTGTACGTGCCATCCGTATTCATGAGTTTTTCAACATGGCAGTAGTAGCACTTGCCATTTGGGGTGTGACCCGCTTCCACGAGAATGGTGATCCCGGGTCCTGAGATCACGGTCGTGATGTTCTTGTAGCTCTGGTCATATATCTTATTAAGCACATCCCACCTGTTGACTGCCGTGCAATTCATCGGCTGGTAGTTCGTCTTTTTGCTTGTGTTCTGCTTGTACTCGATTACAGGGAGCCAGTTGCTGCTCGCAGTGGGAGGACCGTAATCATCAAAGGCATTGTTACTCAATCTGCCATTTGCATTCGGGGTCTCACCTTCCCAGCACAGCGACTCGTCATAATCGCTTATATCTCTATATCGCACTGTGAGGTTCGTCCACATCGGCTCTTTATGGTAGTTGTCCCAGCAGAGCACATCGATCCTCCACATCAGTGTCAGATTTGAAGTATCCTCGCAGCCGACCATTGTTTTGTTGAATACGGTATCAAGCGTGCAGAGTCTGGTGTCTTTTGTGAGATAGAATGTATAATTCGCAGTAACCGTATTATTCGGGGCGATGATTGCATCATCCGAGTCATTTATCCTGATATCGAACTTGGATCCATTTCGTGTAAAATCATTACCGATCATCGTGTTGTTCGTTGAGTACTCTTCAAGTAGTATGCCTGTGATCGTGTATTTCGTAATGTTGTTTACAGTTAATTTGAAATCCCTTGATGTTGTCAGGAAGATGCCCCTTAGTGTGGCATCGATGTTGTTTTTCGTAAGGTTGCCCAAGTGCGACTCTGACATGCAGATACCGTCTTTACCACCGATCGTGTTGTTGATCAGGTCTGTGTTATTGGAACCATTAAAATATATGCCTGTGTTGTTGGCAGTGATGCGGGATTCTCTGATGGTTACATGGTCGGATGATGTCATATATGCACCGTCTGCCTCAGTTGATACGATTGTAGCGTTCGTGATGTAAGTATAATGGGCATTATCAGTGTCTAATCCTGACTGGTTCACAGATGAGATCATGATATTTGACAGGGTAGTATGATCAGATGAGGATATCTTCAATCCATTTAAGTTCGTAGCTGTAAGGCTGCTATCTGTGATGCTGTTATAATCTGAATCCAATAAGGACGCTCCGTGCTGGTTACTCGGATTTATTGTTTGCAGATGTGTGAAATTATTATTTGATGATCTATACAATTTAATACCGTCATAGTTATTGGATAAGGTAATGTCTGCAAAATCGTTATTACCAGAATTCCGCAAAAATATGCCGTAACCCCCGGAATCAGAATTGATGTTGTTCAAGAGGTTATTATCATGAATATTAAAGTTGTTACAGTTCACAAGTGTGATCTTTCCCACATTGCTTACATTATATGCCGTGAGTGACTTTGACTGGACCGTATTGCCATTTTCATTATAGTAATAATTAATTTCCTCGCCGTTTGCTGTGTTGCTGCGCCAGATATAATTATAATAATAATCAAGAATTTCAAATGCCAAATACAAGTTTTCCGAGATGGTGTTGTTTGTCAGAGTGTTGTAATTTGTCCCAAATGTGATACCCGAGATATCATTAAATCTGATAGTGTTATTATGGAAGATATTATACTCACTTGAATTGTCTCCGGATATTCCCAGAACAATTCCATTGTTACGGTTGCCTGATATATTATTATCTGTGAAATTATTATGTCCATTTCCTGTCAGAAATAAACCTTTAACGTTATTGATGATGCTGTTGCTGCTGATACGGTTGCGACTGCTTGTACCGCCTGAATGAATACCATCACCAGTGTTATCCAGAATATGACTGTCGTTTATAAGATTATTGCTCGAATCGACAAAATAAACCCCATGTTTTGCGTTGTTCTTTATGAGGACTGATGTGATGTTATTCCAGCTTGTCGATTCAAAATTGATACCGTGGATCGTATTGTTCTCGATCGTGCTGACCCTGATTATCACATTCGATGATACTCCCCTGATCCGAACGCCGTCGCCATTATGTATTTTGCAGTTTGTAAACAACAGATCGCTGCAGTCAACGATGGTTACGTGCCCGATGTCCAAGTCTGTGATCGTGCCGCTGTCGTTGAAATTATAATACACCCTGCCGCCGTTTACGTTGTTGCTGGTGTCGATGTCCTGATCGTAGTTTCCAGTGACGTACAGGCTGTAATTCCCATTGTTGTTGTTCAAATTGTTATTTCGCAGGATATTTCCTTGTGAGGATTCTATGAATATGCCGTGCTGCTGGACGGTATTGCTGATAGTGCAGTCAGTGATGTTAACATATCCCGAGGTTGAGTTCAGGTGGATGCCATGATTCAGGTTGTTGCTGATGGTACAGCCCGTGATGGTTATGCTATTTGTGGTAGCTATTTCTAATTCATAACTGTGTTCAATAGTGCTGTCACTCAGATTGCCGTAGCTACCGTCATAGTAGGTATAGTGATAGTTGCCGCTGGAATTATGCGTGATCATTGAACCACTGGCCACATTCATTGTTGCGCCATTCCGGACATTGATTGAGCCTTCGTTCCCCATCAGTATCGTTGCACTGCTGAGGTGCAGCGTGCCGCTGATCACATTGATGTTGTTGGAAATAACGCTCACGTTATTGCTCAGATTTGTGCTCCATTCCACACAGTTTGCAGAAGTGATATCGATCGAGTCATAGTCCGCAGCTTCTGCCACCCCGCACATCATCAAAAATAGTACAACTAAGCACGTGCAGGCAGCAAGTAAAGACATAGCCCGGATTGGGTGACTGGCATGTATACGTCCAGTGGATACAATGGGAATCATAATTTTTATCTATCCATTTCATGCTGGGCAACTATTTTATCCTTATGGAAAAATATCTGAAATTGCCGGATTGTATAATTCAAACCAATTTTTTTAACGTATGGGAAATTATAAACACGTTTCGATATTGATATAGGTAATATTCTTAGTTTTAATCAAATCTTTTGACAGGATTTACAGGATTGAACCGTATCCTGTTAATAGCAGTTGTCTGAAATTTCCATTTTCTTGAGGATTTCATGAAGAATTCACACTTCATATATGTGCAGTATTTTTTTATATTGTTTTCATTATTTTATATATCTTTTGGATTCATATATTCAACATTTATATTAAGTCTAAGTACGAAATCGTTATATATCGAAACAAGAGTATAACATATTGGAATTGAAAGTAATACCTGTTACAATTGTATAGATAGAAGTAGTATAAATGTTTTAAGTTAATATATTAAGGCCATGAAAGATAAAACTTACATTACAATAATTACACTAACGGGCATTCTACTTATTGTAGGTGTTGTTTACCTGATAGTAACTACAGATATCCTCGCACCACAAAATGACCCTGACGTAGAAGAAATAGTTATACCGGAATTCGAACCTATTCCAGAACAATCAGTGGACTGTGAAATATGTCACACACATCCGGAAAAAGAAAAGAAACATATAGAGGGCGGTATCTATTGTGAACCGTGTCATGGAACAGATCTTCACGACCTGCATATCAAAGAAACTACAGCCAATCTTTCATGCGATATCTGTCATGGTCTTGAACCGATCATCCCGGAAAAACTACCAGGACACGATAAGATTTGTGATACATGTCACGACTACCCTGAAGCGATTTCGCCAAGCTATGGAAATATTATAACAATACATATGACCAGGGGATACTCATGCACTATCTGCCATATACAGGATATTCAGAGTATCCATATCAATTCCATGAACAGCAGTTAAGATAATATCTATTGGTAAATCCTCATTAAGGAAATTGAAAACCCTGAAAATATAGTGGATTAAATGATCCACTTAATATACAAATTTAAAAAAGGTTTAATTATGACTTCGGAACTCACATCTGAACTGGGTTGTATGACACTGGTTTCAGGATTGCTTGATATACTCAGGGAAGTAAATGGCGATGAAGTTACTGGTGATTTAATTTATATGAATTTTCATCAAAAAGGGGAATATTTCGGGGAAAAAATCGGAAAAGTCAAAGATCCACAAACTGCCCTGAAACAATTCATTGAATACATCAAGTTTTGTTTTGATATAGAAATTATAAATGAAAACTCAAAAGAAAAAGAATATACAGCAGACATACGGTTTAAAAGTTGTTTAATAAAAGATCTATGCAGTAACCAGGGATTATCCATAAAAAACCCTCTTTGCAGAAGTACTCACGGTTTAATTGAAGGAGCACTTTCCTTTATGACTGGAAAGCAAGTCGATTTGGACATATCAATTGTAGACATGGATATTTGTCAGGGTACTATACAATTCAAGAAAAAACGTGATATTTTTCATTTAATATAATTTTCATCAATCATATTGGACAGGATTAAAGGGAAGCCATCATATTGTCGCATCCCATGTACAAACAAAAAGAAAGGGTATTGTGGGTCTGGTTGTGGAGATTGCAAGGAAGCGGGAGGATTCATGCCCGGTTTCCAATGATATTTTACAACAGCCTGTAAACAACACATTCACTTTTTATAACGTTATCCATTAAAAAATTTTCAACCGTTAAATTTTTACTTTATCGATTAAATTATAAACCCACTTTATCCTACACCCATTCAATATTTTATTTAGAAGGAAAAACAATATGCCATTTGAGATAATTGAAAAAAGCCAGATCGTTCCGACAATACACAATATGATCATTTCTGCTCCCAGTATAGCAAGAAAAGCCAGGGCAGGCCAGTTCATCATCCTGAGGATAGATGATGCAGGAGAGCGAATTCCCCTTACTATTGCTGATTTTGACCGCGAGAAGGGTACAATAACCACTATCTTCCAGGAGATGGGAAAGACCACAGCCCAGTTATCGAAAATGAACACAGGAGAAAGCCTGCTCGATTTCGTGGGGCCCCTCGGCAATCCTTCAGAGATAAAACCGGTAGGTACAGTAATATGTGTGGGGGGCGGTGTGGGTGTGGCTCCAATTTATCCAATTGCCAGGGCCCACAGGCAAGTCGGCAATAAAGTAATTTCAATTATAGGCTCCCGCAGTGCAGACCTGCTGCTGTGGGAGCAAAAGATGCGGGATGTGAGTGATGAACTGTATATCACAACCGATGACGGCACCAAGGGGCACCACGGCTTTGTTACAGATGTGTTAAAAGAACTGCTCGAAGGCAGTGAATCCATTTCTCTTGTAGTTGCCATCGGACCCCCGATAATGATGCGCACCGTGGCCGGGGTGACCCATCCTTTCGGTGTGAAAACCGTAGTAAGTCTAAACAGTATCATGGTGGACGGCACTGGCATGTGCGGTTCATGCAGGGTGCTGGTAGGCGGCGAGACAAAGTTCGCATGTGTGGACGGCCCGGAATTCGATGCCCATGAGGTCGATTTCACCTTGCTCATGAACAGGTTGCAGATGTACCAGGATGAAGAGCAGCTTGCTATGGAACACTACAAAAAATGTGAACGAGAGGGATGCCAGTGTTAGAACGACAGGACATGCCACGGCAGGACCCTGAAAAGAGGCGTTCCAATTTTAATGAAGTAGCCCTGGGATATTCCCATGAACAGGCCATAAATGAAGCCAGCAGGTGCATCCAGTGCAAAAAACCTTTATGTGTGGCCGGGTGCCCGGTAGAGATCGATATTCCTGATTTTATTAAGTGCATAGCCGATGATGATATGGAAGGTGCTATTAGCGAGCTGAAGTCCATGAATGCACTTCCTGCCATATGCGGCCGCGTATGCCCGCAAGAGACTCAGTGTGAAGATGTCTGTGTACTGGCAAAGAAAGGTGAACCTGTTGCCATCGGCAGGCTGGAGCGTTATGCTGCTGACTGGGAACTGGTGAACAAGCAGGGTGAGCCGGAAAAACCCGAACTGACAGGTAAGAAGGTGGCTGTAGTAGGTTCTGGTCCGGCAGGACTGACCGCTGCTGCCGAACTGGCAAAGATGGGGCACAGTGTGACCCTGATGGAGGCCCTGCACAAGGCGGGAGGCGTACTGGTCTATGGCATACCAGAGTTCAGGCTGCCCAAATCCATTGTACAAAAGGAAGTTGAATACATAGAAAGACTGGGTGTTGATATCCAGCTCAATAGTGTGGTTGGTATGGTGGAGACTGTGGATGAACTACTGGATGAGTATGATGCTGTGTTCCTCGGCACTGGTGCCGGATTGCCTAGCTTTATGAACATTGACGGTGAGAATCTCAGTGGTGTTTATTCTGCGAATGAATTCCTGACAAGGGTTAACCTGATGAAGGCATACCAGTTCCCTGATTATGATACACCTGTCAAAAACGGCCACAAGGTAGTGGTCGTGGGTGGAGGGAACGTTGCAATGGATGCTGCCAGGTGTGCGGTACGCCTTGGTGCTGAAGAAGTAACTGTAGTGTACCGCCGCGGAGATGATGAGATGCCGGCCAGGCGTGAGGAAATTGAAAATGCAAAAGAGGAAGGCGTTATTTTCAAGCTCCTGTCAAACCCCACACGGATACTGGGTGATGAGAAGAACTGGGTCAGGCAGATGGAATGCCTGGATATGGAGCTATGCGAGCCCGATGAATCGGGACGTTGCAGGCCCGTACCAGTGGAAGGTTCTGAATATATCATTGATGTGGATGTAATAATTATAGCAGTAGGGACATCTCCAAATCCGCTTATACCTAAGACTACTCCAAGCCTTGAAATATCGAAATGGGGCACTATCATAGCCGATGATAACGGTGCTACTTCGAAAACCGCTGTATTTGCCGGTGGAGATGTGGTAACAGGGGCCGCTACAGTCATAAGTGCCATGGGTGCAGGTAAGATTGCTGCCAGGGCTATTGACAAATATCTTAATTCGAATAATTTATAATGTGGTATGGGTAGAAGTATTTTTTTTAGATTCTAATTTAAAATCCGAAAACTATATATATTAAATCTGAATAGATAGGAGCTGTGAGCGGGAACAACGTTTTTCTAACTAACCCCCACTCCCCAACCCGCTCACACAAAATACCTTTTATTTTACTTTTCACGATAAACCTAATTTGCTATTAACCATAAATTACAACTAATGACAAAGAAAGTGGCTATTATTGGTGCAGGTGCCGTGGGGATGACTGTAGCCACCTATTTGAAACGGCATACGGATTATGATGTTTTGGTATTTTCATCGGACACTCACACTGCGTACAGCCAGTGCGGGATGCCCTTCGTACTGGAAGGCATTATATCAGATTTCCCTGACCTTGTGGTAAGGCCGCCAGATACTTTTATTGAGATGGGTATAGACCTGCATCTTAACACAGAGGTCAGGCAGATAGATGCCAGGGGCAGGAAAGTGATGTCAGATTCTGGTGTTTTTGAATATGATCATCTGGTGATAGCTACTGGAAGTACACCTGTTATCCCGCACATTCCCGGAATTCACTTAAGCGGTGTGTTCACCCTGCATACGCTATCGGACGGCATGGATATCACGGCTAATATTAATGATAACACCAGGGTTGTGGTCATCGGTGCGGGTGGGATCGGAATCGAAGTTGCTGCATCCCTTGCCAGGAGAGGGATTAATACCACATTGATAGAAAACCTGCCCCAGGTGCTTCCGCTGACCCTTGATCCTGATATGGCATCATTTATAGGGCAGCATCTCATCTCGATGGGCATCAGGATAATGACAGGTACCAGTGTGGATTCCGTGAATGGAAAACAAAGGGTGGAATCGGTCAGTGCGGGGGGTGAAACGCTGCCAGCTGATATTGTTATCGTCACTTCCGGACAAAAGCCCTTGACATCGGTTGCCAGGGGGGCTGGCTATGATATAGGTCCGACAGGTGGCATTGTGACTGATGAGTGTCTGAGGGTAAGTATGGATGGAGAGTTCCAGGATAATGTTTATTCAGGTGGTGAGTGCGCCCAGGTGTTTGATCTCATCACGGGATCGCCTGTCCTCAGCAGGCTGGGTTCGGCTGCCCGGCGAATGGCACGGGTTATTGGCGAGAACCTTGCCGGTAAGGAGACGATCTATCCACCTACATTAAGCCCCAGTGTGGTGGTGGCAGGGCATCTGGTGGCAGGTTCGGTAGGTATAACCTCACATACGGCAAAAGTCCACGGTATTAACATAATCAGCGGCAGTTCAAAGGGATATACCAGGGCCGGTTATTATCCGGGTGCTGTGCCCCTGTTCATTAAATTACTGTTCTCAAAAAAGAAGCTTGTAGGTGCCCAGGTAGTGTCGGGTGAGGGTGTGAAAGAGAGGATCGATGCTCTTAGCCTTGCCATACGTATGGGTGCTAAAGTGGACGACCTGTTGGATTGGGAGACCTCATACTCGCCGCCGATTTCCATGGTCATCGACCCGGTAACGTTTGCGGCAGATGATGCGAAAAATAAGATGGAAGGTATAGAATGATCCGGATTGATGGCTCCTACGGAGAAGGCGGCGGCCAGGTCATACGTACGGCTGTAGCACTGTCTGCTGTTACAGGAACTGAGGTAACGATCAGCAATATCCGCAGCAACAGACCGAAACCCGGATTGAAGGCCCAGCACATGAGTGCCATCAGGACAGCTGCTGAGATGACCGGTGCCAGGGTATCGGGACTGAAGCCTGGTTCCACTGAACTTACATTTTGCCCTGGTAACATCCGGGGCGGTCATTACAACATTGATATTGGTACGGCAGGCAGTATCACACTATTTCTCCAGTGCTTGGTGCCTATCGCCTCGGCAGCACAGGAACCAGTATCACTGGATATCACAGGCGGCACTGATGTGGCATGGTCACCTCCTATTGACTACATGGCCCATGTGCTGCTGCCAGTACTTGCATCCATGGGATTAAAGTGCAGTATTGAGCTTTACAGGCGGGGTTATTATCCCAGGGGCGGCGGCAGGGTCACTGCCATCATCCAGCCGTCGGTACTGGAAGCTGTGGACCTGGAGAAAGGGAAAGGGACGGGGACGGGGACGGGGACGGAGATTGAGAAGGAGAAGGAGAAGGAGAAGGAGATGGGCAATGACACGGGAAAAGAGGAGGGGAATGAGCCGTGTACAGTTTCAGGCATATCACATAGTTCAAACCTGCCGCCCCAGGTTATGCAGCGGCAGGAGGATGCGGCAGCAGCAGCACTGGAAAAGGCAGGCTATAGTTCATCCATTGATACCAGGGCAGCCAACTCCCCATCTACCGGCAGCGGGATAACCCTGTGGTGCGGGCATGTCGGCGGCAGTGCCCTGGGCAGGCGGGGGCTGCCTGCCGGGAAGGTGGGCAGGATGGCCGCAAGTGAGATAATTACAGAACTTGCCTCATGGGCCGCGGTGGACGTGCACCTGGCTGAC
>DAOUWY010000311.1 GCA_030666885.1 Methanosarcinales archaeon | reverse complement strand
GATATTGGATGCAGGCGGATGCTATTGAAATACGAGGCAATGAACCCCACAGGCTCTTTCAAGGACCGGGGCTCGTCCCTGGAGATTACCAAGGCGATGGAGTATGGAAAGGAGAAAGTGGTATTGGCCTCTACAGGCAATATGGGTGCTTCGGTGGCGGCATATGCTGCTTTTGCCGGGCTTGACTGTATTGTGTTTGTGCCTAATATTGTGGCTGCGGCCAAGATCAAGCAGATCAGGGCGTACGGGGCTGATATCCGGTTCGTGGATGGCGATTACTCACTTGCAATGAAGCAGGCTGAGGAGTATGTGATAGCCCACACGGATTCGTTCCTCACAGGTGATTATCCCTGGAGGGGAGAGGGGACCAAGACTGCAGGGTTTGAGATAGCTGACCAGTTATACTGGCGGGTGCCTGATGTGATTGTTGCACCTATAGGTAACGGGACTCTTATATGGGGTATTTTCGAGGCGTTCATAGACATGTACGAGGTGGGCGTCATTGAGCGCAAACCGACTTTTATTGGCGTACAGGTTGAGGCATGCCGCCCGGTTGTGGATGCCTGGGAGAATAGTTCCATGGAGATCATTCCTGTGGAGGACCCGGAGACTGTGGCTACTGCCATTGCCTGTGGTGACCCTATTGACGGGCTGGGGGCTTTGTGTGCTATTCGGGAGACGGGGGGGCAGGCTGTGAGTGTGTCTGATGATGAGGTGATTGAGGTGCGGGATTTTCTGGCCGGGCATGGTATTTTTGTTGAGCCGAGTGGTGCGGTGGCGTATGCTGGGGCGCGGCGGGTTTCGGGGGTGCTGGAGGGGAAGACTGTAGTGTGTATGGCGACAGGGCACGGGCTGAAGGATATGTGTGGGATTGAGTGAGGGGAGGGGAATGAAGCAATACTACTCGACTGCTTCAAGTGCTGATAGCGGGATATAATATTTGCAATAGCGATTACCCTGAAAATCCTTATATTCTCCATCCGGATCAATAACCATAACCGTAGCACGCTTGGTAATACGAGAGATAAATCCTTGATAGGTTATTCTATTGTATTCAAATGACACCTTATCTCCCACCCCGAGATTGAATTTTTTTCTGGCACGCTCTGTTTGAGTCACTAATTGATGCGTAACTTCCGTATGTCCAAAAATGTTATAGCCCAAATCTTGAAAACGGGGTTGAGAACAGTTCGAAAAACCAAATCGAACCCATTCCAGAAGGTGGATGATCTCGTGTTCTAATATACGCATTGTCGCTTCCAATCTATTATGACAGACAATTCCGTTTACCGCCACCTCTCGTGTAACATCATGAAAGGTCTGGAAGATCAATGTAGTTGATAAAGAGATCGTATATGTCTCTGTTTGTTGTGCATAAGTGATCTTTCCACCTGATCTGGTCATTCTGTCGGATAAATTAAAAAATACCTTCTGTTTGTGATGCTCCTGGAAAAATCTATTAAAGAAATACTGATCGTACAGTTCGAACATATGGACAAGGTCACGTATTGCGATGCTATTAAAATTTCCATCATCAATGTTTTCAGATTCTGCAAGTATCCTGCGAGAGATTTTTCGTGTTTTTTTCTTAATCTGCCTGGGAGTATATTTTAAGTGGGCTATGTCTATTTTCATGATGTCGATCCTCTTACGAAAAGGTCTTTGCAGGTTCTTGTCTTTGTTTTTGTACATAATGTATAACTTTATGTACTCCCGACAAATGCGACCGGAGTGAGTATTTTCTTATGCTTCTTCTTTGTCAGTGTGGATCACAAAATTATCCCTGAATTACATCACTGCATCTCTTTGTTCTTCGATCTCACCACTTACTCCTTTCCTGTGAACTCAGCCGGTTCGACCATTTCCTGCGCCTGCCAGCTTTATGTACCCGCGCACATTAAAAATCATCGCTCCAGATTTCTAACCTCTCTTTTTCCTGACTGCGCCCACACCAAACACGCAAGCAGTGGGTGCAGTAAAGCATTAAAGAGAAAAGACAAACAAACAGGATACTGCCCATTATTACTGTTTATTTTGTAACAGAGCAATTATATTAAAATGCAATAAGGCGTATTATTTGCACAATGAACATAATGGTAGCTGAATATGCAGTGGGTGCAGGCGAGGGAGGCACCATACTACTGGAAGGCAGGGCCATGCTGGATGTGCTGGTTAAGAGTTTCGTGGCCGTTGGCCATAATGTTATTTATCCGACCAGCGGCCCGGTACTACTGGCAGGCACTGCCGTTAAGACACAGGACTTTGATCAGTCTGTTGAGGAATTATCAGCACAGTGTGACGCAGCCCTGGTGTTGGCACCTGATGAACTGCTGGGCGACCTGACAGAAATACTAGAGGAAAATACCATAAACCTTGGATGCCCGTCAGGTTCGGTCAGGTTATGTGCAGATAAACTGGAGTGTACCAGGATACTGGAAAATGAAGGAATTAAAGTCCCCGCCACAACTGTGTCCGGTGAGCCGACTGTATTTTCCCTTGGCGACAGGATAGTGCTCAAACCCAGGTGGGGATGTGCTTCAGAAGATACCACCCTTACCAGGTATTC
>DAOUWY010000069.1 GCA_030666885.1 Methanosarcinales archaeon | reverse complement strand
CTCGTAGGCAGCGGTCCCGGAGACCCCGAACTCCTCACACTAAAAGCCCGCAGGCTAATAGACGAAGCCGACGTTGTCGTATACGACCAGCTTCCCGGCGAGCAGATACTATCAAGCATACCAGAAGGGACAGAAAAGATAGATGCCGGAAAATATGCAGGCAGCCACACCCTCAAGCAGGAGCAGATAAACCAGGCACTAGTGGACAAAGCCAACGAGGGAAAAAAAGTAGTCCGGTTAAAAGGCGGCGACCCCTACGTGTTTGGCCGGGGTGGTGAGGAAGCGCAGGTACTGGTGAGCCATGGCATCAAAGTGGAAGTCGTGCCAGGTATCACCTCAGCCATTGCAGCTCCCGCCTATGCAGGCATCCCGGTGACACACAGGGACCACGCCAGCATGGTCACATTCATCACAGGCCACGAAGATCCGACCAAGGAAGATTCTGCACTGGACTGGGACACACTGGCACACTTTGGCGGAACCATCGTTATCCTTATGGGTGTCAGCATGTTGCCCAGAAATGTCAGCGAACTGCTTAAACATGGCAAGGACCCTGCAACACCGGTAGCCCTGATAGAGAGAGGGACCCGGCCTGACCAGCGCACCACCGTGGGGACGCTGGAAAATATTGTCAGACTGGCAAAGGACAGAGGTGTAAAAGCCCCGGCCATCACCATCATTGGCGGCGTGGTCACTCTACATGACGAACTGGGTGAGATCAGGTAAATCCAGTATGAGGATAGTATGAGGGTATTATGACCAGTACAAACAATAACCCCGGACCCACAGTTGCCATAATGCGACCTGCTCGCTATGAACAGGATTCAATGCGGATATGCCAGCAGGCCGGGTTTGAGGTAATATCCGCTCCCATGATAGAGATACTGGGTAAAAAGGATGAGCACTTTGACGGTTTTGTCTCACGGGTGCTTGAGGGAAAGTCTGATATTGTGATATTTACCAGTGCCAATGGCATAGACCACACGCTGGACAAGGTGCCGGACCGGGATGTTTTCATTAATGCCTTGAACCGCCTAACCACCATTGCCATAGGTCCCAAGACAAAAGAAGCTGCGCAGATGCAGGGAATTGAGATATCATTCATGCCCGGATCGTACAGTTCAGCAGGACTGGTAGAAGCCATCGGGCATAAAGGAAATGGAAAAGTAGTGGATATTGCCAGGAGTTCACACGGTGCGCGTTTACTGGTGGATGAACTAAAGGCAGCCGGCGCTGAAGTTTTCGAGACCCAGGTATATGAGATAGCCAGGCCCGAGAAGAATAGGGCACAGGAAGAACTGGTGCAGGCGATACTGGACAAAACAGTGGATGCAGTGGTGTTCACAAGCTCTATGATGGTCAGGAATTTCCTTGACCTGGCATCGCAGATGGGAGTAAGGGATGCAGTAATCCAAGTCTTGAATAGTGAAGATATGGTGGTGGCAGCTATCGGACATCCAACTGCCAATACATTAAATATGTATGAAATCCAGGTTACAATCGTTTCAAGTGAATATACCTTTAAAGCATTGATACATGAAATAAAAAAGGAATTTGGTATTGATCATGACTGAACTTATTATAGACGATAAAGCTATAGCATTCATAAAAGCTGAACTGGAGAGGGCAGATTCACCTGCAGCACGTCTGTTTGTAACAGGTGGGGGCTGCTGCCAGCATCTTGATATTGCGGCAGTGGAAAAAGAAGTCGCAAGGGATATCAAACATGTCAAGAATGGTGTCACATTCCATGTGGAAAAATACCTGGATGATAATACGTTTTCCCTGGAGATCACTTTTGATGAAAAGCGTGAGGTATTGTCTGCAACCATTAATTACAAGAGTTGTTAATAACGAGATGGAGTATATAGATGATAGGTATTTCAAAACTTTATTGCGGGACAGTTGAGCCTTCAGATGCACTTAGATACGAGCGGGATTCAAGTAAACTTCCGTCCCATCTGCTGCAGTTTTCAAAGGACAAGAAACCAGTAGTGGTCTGGAACATGGGCCGGCGCTGCAACCTGAAGTGCATACACTGCTATGCCCAGTCCAGGGATATCGATTATAAGGATGAGCTGACCACCCGGCAGGGCAAGGAACTCATTGATGACCTGGCCCAATTCGGCTCGCCTGTTATTTTATTCTCAGGCGGAGAACCCACAATGCGAAAAGACTTACCCGAACTTGCCATGTATGCAAGGGATAAGGGAATGCGCGCTGTGATCTCTACCAACGGTACACTTATTGATGAGAAGATGGCAAAAGTCCTGAAAGATATCGGTCTGTCGTATGTGGGAGTTTCACTGGACGGGATGAGGGAGACAAATGATATGTTCAGGGGCGTACCCGGTGCTTTTGATGCTGCACTGCAGGGTATGCGAAACTGCCAGAAAGTGGGCATCAAGGTGGGTCTGCGCTTCACTATCAACAAGAAGAATGCACAGGATATTCCTGCTATTTTCGACCTGCTCGAAGAAGAGGGCATACCCAGGGTTTGCTTCTACCACCTGGTTTATTCCGGCAGAGGCTCGAAACTGGTGGAAGAAGACCTGTCCCATGAAGAGAGCCGCCGTGTAGTAGACCTTATCATGGACAAGACAAAGAAGATGCATAACAAAGGTTTCCCAATGGAAGTGCTTACTGTTGACAACCACTGTGACGGGCCTTATGTTTATTTCCGCCTCCTTGAAGAGGATCCCGAACGTGCCGCCGAGGTGTATGAACTGCTTATGATGAACCAGGGCAACTCCACCGGAATTGGTATCGGGTGTGTATCCTGGGACGGTTCGGTCCATGCTGACCAGTTCTGGAGGCATTATTCTTTTGGCAATGTGACGGAGAGACCTTTTAGCGAAATATGGATGGATACCAGTGACGAGCTTATGGCTGGTCTCAAGGATCGCAAAGCCCTGATAAAAGCTAATGCTGATAGATGTGCAAAATGTAAATGGCTGGATATATGTAACGCTAATTTCCGTGTCAGGGCAGAGGCCATCTATGATAATGTTTGGGCAGACGACCCTGCATGTTACCTGACAAATGAAGAGATCGGGTACGATGAGGTCAAATAAATTTGGTGAACCATATTTAATTTTTACGTCGTGCTTTAGCGAGCATATTAGCGATATGGGCAGAATATGCAGGTTATATCAGGATTTATGGGTACAAGACCGGTGAAGTAGAGCAATTGCTACCTGTATGTTCATAATTCACTGTACACTTTCTGCAGCAGTAGCGCATCCACTTCCAGGTTGGGGCTCTCACAGATCACTATACCTTTAATGTCATACTCCTTCCAAGCCCTGACCAGCCCGTGATAGTCCATATCTGACTCCTCCAGCACAAGGTGTTTTTTCTCCCCCTTTGGTCCGTATTCGATACCTGATACATGGATGTGCATATTATCAAGGCCTTCCCGGCCAAGGTAATCCTCAACCATATTGAGTATCTGGCAGAACTCCCCGTACGAGTTCTGTGCTCCCTCTCTTGCATGCATGTGTGAGAAATCCAGGCACGGCATTACACCTTCCAGTTCGGCACTCATCTCCAGCAACTCGGTCAGTGTACCGAACTGTGAGACTTTGCCGGTTGTCTCAGGACGCAGTAGTACATCAATCCCCTCATCTTCAAGCCAGGCAGCCATTTCAAGCACATGTGTTTTCACTATACCGTAAACCGTGTCAGAAGAATCACTATGGTAAAACGCCGGATGGAACACTACACCCCTGGCCCCGAATATATTACCTATACGGGCCGAGTCCAGGATACGTTTCCGGCTGGCATCAACCTTCTCAGTTTCCCTGGAATTGAGGTTGATGTAATACGGTGCATGGACGCTAAGTGCCACATCCGTTTCAATGGCGGCCTGCCCCACCTTTTTGGCGGTTTCGACTCCCATCTTCACTCCCCTGACAAACTCAACTTCCATACAGTCCAGTCCAACCTCACGTACCCTTTTCACTCCTGACAGGGTATCCCGCTTCAAGGCACTTACAGGTGTGCCAGCCGTCCCGAATCGTAACATGATCTTATCTTTAAGGGCTGACCATATATGATTGTTTTTCACTAAACGACCCAATGGGTAGAATATGGACATATAAATATATAAATGTAAAATAATAATAATTATAATGATGAAAATGAGAAATCTTTATATAGTATAATGTATATCGTACGTATTGGGCAGTACTTATCTTCCTATTCCCACACAAACATAACTCAAAAAGTCTGTCCACCCTTTTTTTAATGCAAATAAAATATGACTTTGTATACTCAAGTTAATCCGGGTAACAGCGAGGATTTGCTGTCAGAAAACTTAATGATCTTATGACCTGATGAAAGGGAGTCAAACATCGATCTGTAAACAGAAAATTTAATGTCAATACAGAAACGAAACAGGTATTTCCGTAATTATGTCAGATATTTTCAACAAACTTCACCCCCGTCTCCAGGCTGTTCTTTCATCAATGGGGTTCACCCGGCCAACCGAACCGCAGGTACGCACTATACCAAAACTGATAAAGGGTGATAACCTGCTGCTCATTGCACCCACGGGCAGCGGCAAGACCGAGAGTGCCATACTTCCTGTGTTCCACCACATCCTCAACAGGAATGAAGAGGATCGCAGCGGAATATCGGCACTATACATAACGCCGCTTCGGGCACTGAACCGGGATATGCTGGCCCGGCTGGAGGTAATGGGTGCTAAGCTTGATATAGATGTCCAGGTGCGGCACGGGGATACTTCCAAATACCAGCGGCAAAAGCAGAGCAAACACCCGCCAGATGTACTTATCACCACACCCGAAACCCTGCAGATCATGCTAACAGGCAGCCGATTACGCAAAAACCTGGAATCGGTACAATATGTGGTAGTGGATGAAGTACACGAACTGGCAGCCAGCAAGCGGGGTGCCCAGCTGTCCATTGCCCTTGAGCGGCTGGTTGAAGTAGCAGGTGAGTTCCAGAGGATCGGGCTGTCTGCAACAGTGGGCAGTCCGGTGACAGTAGCCCGCTTCCTTGCAGGTTCGAACCGGGAGGTAAGTATTGTTGAAGTCTTCATCAACAAGGACCTGGAGTTCAATGTAATGACCCCACAGGTCACACCTGCCGACCGGACAAGTGCCAGCCGCCTGATGTGTACACCTGAAATGGCATCGCACCTGAGAGTGATAGGGGATATCGTGGAATCACATATTTCCACCCTCATTTTCGTAAATACCAGGGAAGCTGCCGAAGCCCTGGGTTCCAGGTTCAGGATGCTGGAAAGGTCCATTGGTGTACATCACGGTTCCCTGTCCAAAGAGACCAGGATCGAAATGGAGGATATGTTCAAGTCCGGTGACCTGAAGGGACTGATCTGCACCAGTTCAATGGAGCTGGGTATAGATATCGGGGACGTGGATAATGTGGTACAGTACATGTCACCCAGGGAAGTGTCCAGGCTTATCCAGAGGGTGGGCCGGGCAGGACACCGCATACATGAGACCTCGAAAGGGACCATTATTACCACATTCCAGGATGACGTGGTTGAGTCATGGGCCATCATTCAAGGGGTGCGCTCGGGAATGATAGAAAAAACGCTTATACATGAGGGTTCGACCGATACGCTGGCAAACCAGGTAGCAGGTATGGTGCTGGACTTCGGTGAACTGGACAGTAAGCACATACACGATATTGTGACAAGGGCATATCCTTACCATCATATCACCAGGGAACAGGTAGATGCGGTTTTGCAGCAGGTTGGGGACAACAGGCTGGTGTGGCATGAAGAAGACGGTCGTGTAGGGCGGCGGCGAAAAAGCTGGCAGTACTATTATGCTAACCTTTCCATGATACCTGATGAAAAGAAATATGATGTACTGGATATTGTCACGGGCAGGCCTGTGGGTGCACTGGATGAGATATTTATTGTCAATTTCATAAAACCCGGCGCGGTGTTCATTGCCAGGGGTGAGATGTGGCGGGTGATGGAGATACTGCATGACAGGCAGCGCATCAAGGTGGAGCCGGTACGTGACCCTGGCGGAGAGATACCTTCCTGGGTGGGTGAGGAGATCCCTGTGCCATTCGGGGTGGCTGATGAGGTTAGCAGTATCAGGGCGAAAATAACCAGTAAGATAGGGGCGGGACTGACCGATGATGAGATCGCCAGGGACCTGATGGAACAGTTTCCCACTGACATGGCTACAACTATGAGCGTGGTGGAAATAATGCGCAAACAGGTAAATGATGGGTTTGCAATGCCCGCACAGGATACTATTACAGTGGAAGATGCAAACGGGTCTGTAATTATCAATATCTGCGGGGGCCATAAGGTCAATAATACTATTGGCGGAGTACTTACTGCCCTGCTTTCTGCCAGGCTGGGCACCAGTGTTGCAATGGAGATAGACCCTTACAGGATCAAACTTGACCTGCCCGTGAAGGTCGGGGCAGCAGATCTGGTCAGGCTTATTATGGACCTGGACCCTGCTTACGTGGAACCTATTATCGAGATGTCGTTAAAGCACACTACTTTTTTCAAATGGAAGATGATACAGGTGGCTAAGAAGTTCGGTGCCATCAACACGGATGCTGATTATGAACGGATAAGCCTGCAGAGGTTACTGGACGTGTATGAGGGCACACCTATGTATGACGAGGCTGTGAGGGAGATATTCCAGGATAAGCTGGACATTGGAAGGACAGTTGATATAATCGGGCGCATTGCTTCGGGAGAGATACTACTGGTGGCGGGTAAGGCAAGTCCCATCGGCATGTCCGGTTTTGTCGGCGGCAGGGACCTGGTATCCCCTGCGAGGGCGGATGCTTCTATCATTGAGGCACTGAAGCAGAGGATAATGAACGACAGGGTGATCCTGTTCTGTGTTACCTGTAAGAAGTGGGTGTCGAGAACCAGGGTATCACGTGTGCAGGAAATACCTGAATGCCCTTTGTGTGAGAGCAGGATGATTGCTGCACTGAAGCCCTGGGAGGAGGAGGAGATCAAGGTGTTTAAGATAAAGGAGAAGACTGCTGATGAGCTGAAACGGGCACGCCGGGTCTACAGGAACGCGAGTCTGGTACTGTCCCACGGCAGGACTGCAGTGATTGCCCTGGCGAGCAGGGGGCTTGGGCCTGAGACTGCATCCAGGGTGATAAGGAAGATGCGCAGGGATGAGGATGGGTTCTACAGGGATATTCTGGAGGCTGAAAGGAATTATGTCAGGACTAAGAGGTTCTGGGATTAGTTTGTTCGTATGGTTGTGAACTTTGTTGTTACGTTGGCTATGTTCGCTGGGATGGAAGCGGGAATAGGAATAGAAATGGGTTTGCCGGGATGCACCTGCACCATCCAATCCCGCCGCACCTTCCAAAAATCGCGACTTTCCCTGCAAAGGCTTCTTTGCTCAAACTTATATGAAGTTGCCATATCTGGTTCATGCTTTAATCGCCACTAAAAATATCCTGTTGAATTCCAATTCCATTTCTCTGTGATCATTTGCCTGCTGAACAAAAGCATCTCTTACTATCTCCTTAAAGGAATCTATATAACCTGCTCCAATCCCAACATCATAATAGTCTTGATTCAGGTAACCCGCGGCAGCTCCTGATGAGAATATGTTGAAAACCTCTTCAGGTGTGTGTTTCGTTCTAATATTCTCTATTTTAGATAGAACCACTGTAAATCCATATTTTTCAAACAACTCACTGTATTCACCTGCTGTTTCAAGGAAAAACCAGGGTTCTTTAAAGTGAGTGAAAGTGTCTTTTGTTCCAGTATCTTCTTTTACCTTTTCAATTGCTTTTATAAAATTGGGGCTATATACCTTTTTAGCTGGTGCCTGTATTCCAATTCTGCCGCCTTTGTGCAAAGCTGTGTAACAATTTTCAAGTGGTTTTTGTGGATCTTTAAACCATTGAAATACAGAATTGCAGAATATCACATCAAAACAATCTTTATAGTCCATTTCATCTGCACTTTTTATTTCGAATCTTGTGTCAAAATCCCTGTTTTTCTTTATTGCCTCCCTGATCATCCCTTCTGAAGGATCAATTCCAGTAACTTTACCGTCAGTTATCTCTCTTATCTT
>DAOUWY010000177.1 GCA_030666885.1 Methanosarcinales archaeon | reverse complement strand
CGCGACCAGGACCTTGCAATGGGCAGGGCGCGCCGTGACCTTGACTGGGATAAGATGTATGAACTTGCTATCGACCCTGAACATGCCAGGCATATCAGGGACAGCAGGGCACCGGATGATAGCGAGGCATGTACTATGTGTGGCGATTTCTGTGCATTAAAGATCGTAAGGGAAAATTTTGATATTGCAAAATAAATGCAGTTGACCAGGGCGTCGAATAGGCGCTCGTTTTTCTTTTTTCATAGTATATCAAGTATAACCTGATATGCTCTGGAAAATCCGGGCATTAGCGAGGATTTTGTTCCTGTATTAAAATAAAAATTTCATGTGGATAGATAGGATTAAGATATGCTATCGATGATATATCCTGCTGGTGAAACCCTGGACATTTCGATAACTGTGGACACTTATATATTCAATACGCTCCTCCTGTGTTAAGTTTCATCACATTAAAGATATTGTGTTGCCCAAACAAATCAGCTAAGAGACAGATTATTATGTTACAATAGTTATAGATCACTCAAATATCTTATATATTATTCGAAGGATGAAAGTTATATTTCCGTAAAATGATAATAAAAAAAGGATATGATGATAAATGGATAAAAAAGTGGTATTAGCCTATTCAGGCGGACTTGATACATCTGTATGCATACCGATTCTTAAGGAGCATTATGATCTGGATTATGTTATCACAGTAATAGTAGATGTAGGCCAGCCAGAGGAAGAGATTAAAAATGCTGAAGAAAAGGCTGATCTGATCAGTGATAAAAATTTCACAATTGATGTTAAAGCAGAATTTGTAGAGGATTATATCTTCCCTCTTATCAAGGCTAATGGAAATTATGAAGGTTATGTACTGGGTACTGCCATTGCAAGGCCGCTTATTGCAAAGAAGGTGCTGGAAGTGGCTTTGGCCGAAGGTGCCGGGGCACTGGCCCATGGCTGTACTGGCAAGGGCAATGACCAGTTGAGGTTCGAGGCTGTGTTCAGGTCGTCTGATATGGATGTACTGGCACCTATGAGGGATATGAACCTGACCCGTGAATGGGAGATCGACTATGCAAAAGAGCACGGTATCCCGGTTCCTGTGACTAAGGAGAAGCCATGGAGCATTGATGAGAATATATGGAGTCGCAGCATCGAGGGTGGAAAACTGGAGGAACCTGATTTTATTCCACCAGAGGAGATATTTGAGTGGACCCGGTCTCCAGAGAACGGACCTAAAGCCGAGATCATCGAGATCGGGTTCGAAGGTGGAGTCCCGGTATCCTTAAACGGTACATCCATGGATGGTGTTTCCCTGATAACCGAACTGAACCTCATAGGCGGCAGGCATGGTGTGGGCAGGACAGATATGATCGAGGACAGGGTGCTGGGCCTTAAGGCAAGGGAGAACTATGAACATCCTGCTGCTACTATACTGCTGGCTGCCCATGGCGACCTTGAGCGGCTGGTGCTTACGAGGCGTGAGTTGAGCTTTAAGGCCAGGGTGGATGATGAATGGTCAAAGCTTGCATATATGGGGCTGGTGGATGAGCCGCTGTACCATGACCTGAATGCTTTTATTGATTCTACACAGGAGCGTGTGAAGGGAACTGTGAAGGTGAGGTTGTATAAGGGAAGTGCGAGTGTGGTTGCCAGAAGCTCGCCCTGTGCATTGTATTCTTCTGACCTGGTGTCTTTTGATGAGTCATGTATCGACCAGAAGGATGCAGAGGGTGTTGCCAAGTATCACGGGTTCCAAGCCAGGTTACACCAGAGGACAAATCCGGATTTGTGATTGGGCGAAAGGACTATCGCGTGTTTGCGATAGTCTTATCTTATATTGGTAATATTAGAGCCAGTGTTATTTTAGGATAAAGCATTGGTGGGCTCGTGGTCTAGTCGGTTATGACGTCGCCTTCACACGGCGGAGGTCCGGAGTTCGAATCTCCGCGGGCCCACTTCTACTCCTACTCTGGCGACAGCTACTCTGGCCAGTAGCGGGCCGCACACGTATGCAGCCCTACGGGCTCCATACGTGGACTGTTTTACTTTATTTATATTTATATGCTTAATCAAATATCCTAAAGGCATGCTTGTTTCTCAATTGATAATAGAAAGTAATCTCATCTCCCTCCTTTACGTCTTGATTACCTCTTTGCCAAGATCAGTGATATCTTCGAAGTCCGACAGTTTATCAGTGTTTCCCATGGGGTCTCACAGCCAAGTCTTTCTTGCTTATCCACAATCAAAGTTTAAAGAATTCTTGTAAAAAAACCCAAAATCCCACACTATCTATTTCCTGAAGTCCCTCATCTTTACGTACTTCAAAACCAGTCCTGATACATGCACCCACGTGCTTACCCAACCTGCAGTTAATAAGTTCGCTTTTAATAAGTTCTACCGGGTCAGTATACGGTCTTGGTACATCCACTACATACCTGCCATTCTCGATATAGACCCTTGAGAGCCCCTTGTCCTGCAAGTATTTCTGCTTGAAGTTCCCTGCATGTGCCCCCTCCCAGACAGGCGGACCCGCATGTTTTTTAACAGGAGGCAAACAGGACACTTCCATCTCCAGCACCACCGCCGCCTCACCATCACCTGCCCAGACATCACCATTCAATACAGAAAATTTATGCCGGGACAGCAGGTCCGTAATACTGTTGTGCAGCATGAACAACTGGGGATATAGCACATCATCCACTACATCGGGTTTGTCAAATACCACTGCCAGCAGATCAGTCCCGCGCCTGGTTGTGATGTTGTAAAATTCCGAATCGCTTAACATCACCCGCATCCCTGGAAAGAACATCTCCATTGCAGGTAAGTACAGATACTGCCGTGCCCTGTCAATAAATCCGGCAAACATGTCCAGTGTCAGAGCCGCCGCCACATTCCTTGCCGGGTCAGTAGGGTCCACAACCACCAGCGGGTCATTGTGCTGCCTGTTTTGGTGTTCGATAATGTCAATGGTGATGCCAGGTTTCCAGCTATTAGCTGCCTGCAGCACTTCCATGAACGAGCCATAATGTACTACGAGCAATTCTGCCAGGTATCCTGAGAACCCGCCTGTCCTGAGGTCTGAACCATAAACCCCTGCTCCTTTCATGAACTGCTTGAGCAGAAGTACTTCATCTTCCAGTCCCTCAATCCTGTCCAGGATGAAAAGGTTGTGGAAAGGGGTTCTGTCAACTGCTGATTTTATCTTAGCAGCACTGGCCACCCTAAAGCAGGGTACCAGGTCAACCTTAAAGTCATCGAAAACAGCGTGGATATAAGGATGCTCTGCATACCGCTCCTCACTATTGTCTGCATCAATTGCCACCTGCCTGGCGATATTAGGCCCCACTGTTTTCAGGTCCTGTTCCAGGGTATCTTCCGGGAATGATATGAAAATATCCAGGTCGTGCTCACCTGATATCCAGGTGCCTCTGGCGGCAGAGCCCACCAGCATTCCTGAAACATCTGTCAGGCCCATTCCTGCTGCTGTTCGGTCCACCAGGGATATGATGCGATCGGCTACTTCCTGCATCCTCTGCAGTTCAGCAGGCACCGGCTTTATTTTTCCCAGAACATCATTTATTATATTATTTGCGTTCATGATATTATTTAAGCGGTATTTCATTCATTGTATCATTTAAATGGAATTTCATCCAGGCTCTCATAAATGGGACCACGGGGTGTAAGTGTGCTTTTCTTAAACGCAATGGAATCAACAGTAAAATCTCCCAGGTCAATGTCCTGTAGTCCTGCCAGCACGCGGGCAAGTTGCTCCTTTGAAGTGTTGTCCAAGTGTTTGACCCGTGCCAGCGTAGCGTGTGCAGTGAACCTGCCCCGGTCCTTTTTGAACCTGAACTCTTTTAGTGTGCGCTCCACTTCACTGTGCAGGTGTTCGAACTCACCCTGTGCCCCCAGCCATATGACTTTCATGTATGATGGTTTTGGGAACACACCCACACCTGTGACCCTGGCTGTGAACGGGGCGCAGTCAATTTTAGTCAGGGCATCGGTGATAGGAGCTACCTGGGATTCGGGGATGTCGCCAAGGAACTTCAGGGTGATATGGATGAGGTCGGAGTCCACCAGTTTCAGGCCCTTGAAATCCATTTCCTGCTGGATGGTGTGTGCGGCCTCTTTTATGTGGTCTGGGAGATCTACTGCTAAGAATGTGCGTATCATGGGTCACCATTGTCAATTAGGGTGGTTATTTACTTAAGATTTGGTTTTTCAGTTCGGCCCGGATGTCTTTCAATTCTTTATTTGAACTTACGAATATCCCCTTTCCAGAACAAAATTCTAAAGCTGGCCTTGTAAAACCGCTCTTTGAGATGAACCAGAGTATGGGTTTTTTATTTTTATTGATCTTTACCTGCAACCTCACGTCATTTATTTTTCTGTGGAAATCCCTTACCTCCCTGATGCCTGTGGCCCTGTTCTTCCATTTGACCTCAACAAACCACATTTCATGGTTCCTGCATACCAGATCTATCTCTATCTGTCCGTCACTTGATGAATAGTTCCCTACATTTTCGAATATAGGTAGCGTAACCATCCCTTCTATCCCGAAAAGTGTACCATTGACTTGCTGCCCGTTAAATTCCTCGATAAGGTCCTGTATCTCGCTTTGCTTTGCAATTCCCAGTTCTGTGGTTGCCCGCTGGTATTTTTCATCCAGTTCAGATACCAGTTCGTTGATAACCTTATCTGTAGGAAGCATTGTCTCAATACCCAACCTGAACATAGCAAGCCAGTATTGCAGTATCTGATCCTTGAAATAATATTTCTTGT
>DAOUWY010000129.1 GCA_030666885.1 Methanosarcinales archaeon | reverse complement strand
TAGAATCGAATCTGGGTTAAGTATATATGGCAAACATTAGACAGGTGCTTCCGGACTCCAATGAATGGTGGAAGGGAGATGTCCAGGAATATGTTTATCTTCCGGGCCCGGTTCATTTCCTTCATTCTTTCACTTCTGTATCACTATGGTCAATATATCCCCGTCCATTAATGCATGTTCCAGTCCGGCCCGCTGTCCCGCATGTTTAGCAGATCTGCCCCAGACCTGGGCATACCTGAACCTCTTTTTAAAATCGCGGTGGATATTATCACAAATATTACCCACATTCACACCATCCCTGACGATCATGGGCTCATCCAGGTCAGGAGGCTGACCCTGGGGTTTCATGAATATCCGGATGAATTTAAGCTGGTCAAAGATAGCATCCTTCAATGTATCCAGATTCTTGTCCTGATCAGCAGAAATAAGTAATGCATCAGGGAAACGGGTCCTGACATCAGATATATGCTCATCATCAGCCAAATCGACCTTATTAATAACTGTTACAGCCCTGATATACCTGCGGTTGCCCAACAGGGCGTCAATAAACTCGTCAATGCCCACCTGGTCACGGATGAGCACATCGGCATTGTGGATCTTGTATTCCTTTAGTATAGACAGGATGATATCCCTGTCAAGTTCAGATTCAACAGTGGAATTGATATTGACCCCGCCCCTGAACTTTCTTAATATCCTCACGTCGGGTTTCTTTGTATTGACCCTGATACCGGCATCATACAGTTCATTTCGAAGTATTTCCAGATGTACGGTCTGGAATACGTCTATTAAAAACACGACCAGGTCGGCGTTGCGGATCACTGATATGACTTCTTTCCCCCTGCCACGACCCGATGCCGCACCCCTGACCAGCCCGGGTACATCAAGTATCTGTATGGTAGCATCGTTGTGGAACAATGTGCCAGGTATCACGTCCAGTGTAGTGAATTCATATGCCGCTATCCTGGATTGTGCTCCTGTCAACCTGTTTAGCAGTGTTGATTTGCCCACTGACGGGTAGCCCACTAGTACTACAGTCGCATCTCCGGATTTACGGACCGAATACCCCTCACCGCCTCCTTTGGACGAGGCACGCTTTTGCACCTCTTCCTTCAGGCGGGACAGTTTTGCTTTCAGTTTGCCAATGTGGTGGGAGGTAGCCTTGTTGTAGGGGGTCTTGCGTATCTCGTCCTCTATGGCTGTGATTTCTTCGTCCAGGCTCATTTCGATTCTATAACCGCTGGTGTCAGCATTAAGATTTTCCCATTCTTACCAGAAGAGGGTCCGTAACACCTACACCTGAAAAAGCACGTTTTCGTCTCATACACGACTCGCATACGCCGCAAGGTAGTGGTCCGGCCGTGTAGCATGACCATGAATATTCCATAGGTGCCTGTATCTCAAGCCCCAGCCTTATTATTCCCTCCTTGTCAAGTCCGGCAAGGGGTGCGAATATAGCAGGATGGTTCATGGTGCCGTATTCCATAGCCCTGTCAAACAGTTCGATGAACTCTGGTGTATTGTCAGGGAACGTGGATGCCTCTTCAGCATCGAATCCCACTACGATATGTTCCAGTCCGTGCTCTTCGGCAAAGGCAGCGGCAATGGATAAAAAGACCATATTTCGCGCCGGAACCCAGACGTTACGGGCGCTCTCTTTTGATCTTTCCATGTCGTCAAGGTCACTAACAGATGGCTTGGGTAGTTCCTTGGTCCCGGTGAGGGCGCCGCCAAAGTCCCTGTACCAGGGCAGGGGGATTATATGGTGCTCACAGCCGAATTTCACGCAAATGGCCGCAGCAAAATCGATCTCGATGGTGGCCGCACGCTGCCCGTAGTCGAATGTGAGGCAGATTACGCTGCCAAAGGTGTCCAGGGCCTGCTTGAACGCCACTGTGGAGTCCAGGCCTGAGGATAATAATGCTATTGCGCCTGTCATTAGAGGAGAGTATTTGGTGCAATACTTAAAAGGATTAGTATGTAACCAGCAAAGCTACACGTATTACACGTCTGCAATATCTAAAACAAGGAAATCAAGTTCTTCCTTTTTTTCGATCTCATTTGCGATCAGGCAGTAATGTTCTATCCACTTACCTTTCACTTTAACTGTTTTTTCTTTTACTTTAATTTTAACTTTTACTTCTTTTTCTTTTAGTTTTTGCATTGTTGTGTTGATTTGTACATTTACCTTATTTTGATTGGGAGGCAGTCTCTATATGTTGAAAAAAGGAGACATAATGTCAATACGGGAATGTTAAGTCATCGACTTTCAGGTTTTATTTTTCAAGGTCTATTATTTCTTTGAAAATGTCTTCCTCACCGCTTTTTCTTACCTGTTCTACTGCCAGGCGCTGCCATGGTATGATGGATGACCTTCTACTTGAAAGTACAATACTAAAATCGTTCAGGGCTATCTTCCTGGCTTTTTTCCCATCCAGTGCTTCCTGCAATGGTATTTCTGCCGCATCGTCGCAAATGGCTTTGATATCTGCTCCTGAATACATATCGGTCTTATTTGACAGAACTCCAGCGTCTACATCGCTTTTAAGTGGAAGTTTTTGAAGATAAATATTGAAGATCGCTTTTCTGGCATCAAGGTCGGGCGGTGGTATGAATATCAGTTTTTTAAACCTGCCGGGCCGACGCAGTGCAGGGTCAATAGCCCATGGTTCGTTGGTTGCCGCCAGCACAAGGATGTTATCATTCCTGCCCATGCCGTCCATCTGCTGGAGCAGTTCATTGACGATACGCTTTGCATAATCCTCTAACTCCCCGCGTCTTCCAGCCACAGCATCGAACTCATCGAAAAATACGATCGCACGTTTGCAATCCCTGGCAACCGAGAAAACCTGTTTTATGCTTTTTTCGGATTCACCGACCCATTTGCTCATTATGGTACTGGTCTCAACATTGATAAAATCAGCATCACACTCGGTTGCTGCTGCTTTTGCGATCATGGTCTTACCGCATCCGGGCGGCCCGTAGAGAAGTACGCCCCCGCCTGGTTTCTGGTTATAGTAATCGTAGAGTTTTTTATGCGTGAAAGGATAGATGATGGCTTTTTTCATTTCTTCTTTTACACTATCCAGGCCACCTATATCACTAAATCCTATGTCAGGTTTTTCACTTATGATAAGTTCATCTTTTGAGAGAATGGGTTCGTCCGGTGCCACGGGACTGCCCCTGATCGAAGCTGGTTGTTTGCCAAGCGAGCGGCCGTGTTCATAGAAATGTTTTGCCAGGCCGTGTTGGGTGTTCTTATCCAGCTTGTCAGGGTTAAGGGATGATGCCTGGTTGAACTTATCTGCTGCCTTGAGGTATAATGAGCGTGCTTTTTCGGTATTTCCAATCTGTTCTGCTGCCTTTGCTGCTTTTGCAAGGCCGCGGGCTTCGGCGGCAAGGGATGATGGTGTTGGCATTTTTGGGCTCCTTATCGGGTCTCTTTTAATTTGCTTTCCTGAACGATACTGTCGTAAATATGAACCTTATTTTTTTTACTCTCATTTTTCATCGTTGAAATCGAAATTTATTCACTGCTTAACATAATCTATAATTATTACGTAAGATTTCTTTTGTTCCTACAAAACTCCTCCCTGAACCTCCCAACCTTTTCCCTCACAATTTCACTCTGATACTCCAGTTCCTCCTCCACCTTATCCATATCAACCTGCTCAACAATCCTCAATGCATCCCCTATCGCATCAGTCTCAGACGTAGTAACCGAATGGCATGCCTTCATAATAAACAAGTCAGTAAGTGACACGATCCATATACTAAAACCATTGATCTGCTCTTCGATCAACCTTGCAAACATGGACTGTGTCAAAGTAACATCACCTACAGTACCATACGAAATATCAATATACAGATTCCTCTTAAAATCGATAAACCTCCATGCATTAGCACTCTTCCTGACCTCAAAACCCTGTGCTGAAAGAGCTTCGGCAAACCAGTAACATTCTCCCTGGGTAGTAAACACAAAGTCAAGGTCCCTTGTAGATTTTTTCAATCGATGGTATAACAGTGCCGTACCCCCCACAGTAATTATCCGCGGCTCATCCTTGAGGTTTCCACAGATAACACACAGTTCCTGTTTAACACTCTCCCATGTCCTAAATCTCAATAATATCACCAAAATATTTCTTTAACCCCTCACCATGCACAGGCAGCAGGTGATAATCACGGTACACCTTATAGAAATCATCAAAAGTGAAAGCGATACGAACATTCCACCGATCCTCTATCCTCTCTAAAAAAGACCGCTTTATAAAATGCCTGAACTTATGGACTGGAAAAATATCATCCTGGATTACATTCCCCTCAATGTTAGGAGGATACTGACGGGACAGCACCTTTTGAAAGGCATCATTATGCTCCAATTTATATGCCACATCGATAAGTGCAAGTAAACTGTAACCCAATCCAGCTTCAAAAGCAGTATTGATCAATTCATCAAAATCAATTTGATCTGCATTGTTGATAAATATGGTTGGAATGTCAATAATGTAGTCCTTGTCACATGAAGTTAACATCAAAATGATCTGTTTTGATGTTACGGATATTTCATTATCTAAGTCAATATCGCTTGCCATAGACCACTTTCCTTTTCAGGGTGCATAATAATACATTCATTAGTCATCGGTTAAGGAGTTTGACTGACTCGATATGTATTGTTTTCCAAAGAACCAATGATTTTTTATTGTTAATTAATTTAGTTCGAATAGAACACAGATGACACGGATGACACGGATCAGACGGATTTTTACGGATTTATTTTCGCATCCGTGTCATCCGGGCAATCCGTGTTCTATCACAATATTACTCTTAACCGATTACACATGATAATACATTTGCCCTGAAATGTCTACTGCTTCAACTCTTCCTTGATCTGCTTGTCCAGTTCCTGCTTATCGACTGACTCGCCTTCGATCTCAGCCATCAGCTCAGCCCTCAGGCTGTCCTGCACATCGGTCAGTTCCTGGCCCCCGCTCATAGCCGCATCCATGGCCGAGGTCATGGTGCTTGTAGCAACGTTGACCTTCTCCATGCTTGTCCTGATGTTTGTGATCGCACCTTCAAGCTGTCCGGTATTGATACCCAGCTGTTTCTGGTATTTGCCCAGGTCGTTCCCGATCTCCACTACTTCTTTCAGGCCCTGCTGCATCTCTATGACATCGGTCATGCTCTGTGCCATCTCCACCATATTGCTTATAGTGCCGACCTGCCCGTCAAGCATGCTGTACCTGCGTGAAGATACCCTGTACTCCCGGTCGTTACCGGACGCCAGGGCCTGTTTTGATTCTTCCCTGGATTTGTCCTTCTTTTTCTTTAGCTCGTTTTCCCTGGCTGTGAGCCGCTGCTCATGGATAGACAATTTTGTCTTCAGTTCATCCGGTGATATTTTTTTACTTAACAGTCCCATTTAAAGTTCCTCCTCCATCTTTTTTTGTTTAGCATACCTGATACATATCTTGACAGCCTCAGAGGTGTTTATTGCCATTCCGCGCTCAACAAGAGTATCAAGGTAATTTTTCAAATCCCCGGACACCCTTGCACTGATTGCATGTGATCTTATGGTGATGTTACTACCTCCTTGTCTTCAATTGTATACAATAGAAAACATTATATATAATATTTTCCCATTAGTAATACCAAGGAGGTTTACTGAGAATGGCCCAAAAATGGTTGCGGGATGTAAGTGATATTGCCAGGAATATACCGAAAAGCCAGGTGGGTGGTATCCTTAAGAAGGACCTGATCATCCAGCCCAATGAAAAAGCTGTGATAGTAAAGAACGGCGAGGTAACAGATGTACTGGACAGCGGGAAGATCCGTGTTGGCGGATTGCTGAAACCCGGGAATTTTTTCAAGGATGTGGATGTAGTCATTATGGACACTTCACCCAAAGACCTTAACTGGAACATGGGTGAACTCTGGACTGCAGATAAACAGAAACTTGGGTGCAGCGGATTAATTCGTTTCAGGATCGGGGATATAAACCGGTTCTTTTCAATGGTATATGCTTATTCAAC
>DAOUWY010000310.1 GCA_030666885.1 Methanosarcinales archaeon | reverse complement strand
TCCTATCGTTTATTACATTTTACACCATCACCCTCCTGAGTGTAGTGTAGGGCATATAGTGACTTTTTATCGTGTGTGATAGTGTGTAGTGTTCACTAAACATCAAATGCTTTTATATGAAGAAGGACCAATTAATTATCGATACAATGCAATCGAAGATGACTTTAAATCAAACTACTATTTGCACGGTTGGACACAGTAACGTTGAATTTGAAAAGTTTTTGAGTTTATTGAAGGGAACTGAGGTTTTAGTAGATGTGAGGAGTGTTCCATATAGTAAATATGTTCCCCAGTTTAATGCAGATAATCTAAAAAGAGGGATTGAAAGCGTTGGAATTAGATATGTATTTATGAAAGATGAATATGCTAAAAACATTCTTGGAGGGAGACCAGGTGATAATGACTGTTATGCAAATGGAAAAGTCATTTATGCGGACGTAATGAAAAAGAAGTGGTATCAGGAGGGAATCTCAGCATTAATCGATCTTGCGAATAAGAATAAGGTAACAATAATGTGTAGCGAAGAAGACCCTTATAAATGTCACAGGCATCAATTAATTTCACAGAGTCTATTGAAGGAAGGTATTATAGTCTGTCATATAAGGGGAAATAGTAACATGGAAAGAATAGATGAACCAGAAAAAAAATTAATTCAACTTACGTTAATATGAAGATATTTACAATCGGTTTTACTAAAAAGAGTGCAAAAGAATTCTTTGAGATACTAAAAACAAACAATATTGAGCAGATAATTGATATCAGACTCAATAATACATCTCAATTAGCAGGATTCACAAAGAAGGATAATTTAGAATATTTTCTAAAAGAATTATGTAGCATAGATTATTGCCATTTTATTTTCCTTGCACCAACAAAAGAGATTCGAGATCGATACATTAAAAGTAAAGATTGGGATGTTTATGTTAAAGAGTATATCGAACTTCTTGATAACAGAAAAGTTCTAGATAAACTTGATAAATCATATTTTAAGAGGAAATCATGTTTTCTTTGCAGTGAGGCATCAGCGGATCATTGCCACAGAAGATTATTGGTGGAATACCTGAAGGACCATTGGGATTACATTGAGATAGTGCATTTATGAAAAAAGAGATAATAATCACTGACTTAAGCAGGATGCACGGAGATGGGGTCTGCATTTTTGGGATAGATGAGGAAGGTAAACCAATACGACCTGTGATACCATATTCTTCCATTAAGGAGAGTTATCTTTTTAATGAAAAAGGGCAGCAGATTATAAAACCTTTTGTAAAAATCGAATTTGATTTGCACGATATTTCACCTGAACCCCCACATATAGAGGACTGGGAGATAAATACAAGTAATAAACCGAGATTGGTAGGCTCTCTCTCTAAGGAGGATATAGCAAAATTTTTAGTGAGTATATCAGATGAATTGGTAAAGGATATATTTGGAGCAAAAATTCATGAGAAACGATATACAAATCCACATGAAGGACGAAGATCATTGGGAACGATAAAAGTCGCAAAAGTCCTGGATGTTAATTATTCACTGAAGGAAGAAGGCAAGTACCAGTACAGGATAATATTTTCGGATATTAGCAGGGAGATTTATAATTTACCAATCACTGATTGTGCTTTTAGGGAGTACTGCGATACCCAAAGAATTCGAGCGGGTAATAATCCCAGTTCTATTAGTGACGAACTTCAACAGAAGTTAAGCCAAAGCGAACTTTTCCTCTGTATTGGGCTTACAAGACTATTTGAAGGTGTTCACTGGCTACAAGTTTCCGGCCTTCATGCATTTCCAGATTATAGAGAGATGGGGGGCGGGAAGCAAGTTAATATGGAATTAGCGTATCAAGTGCTACGAAAATATTTTGGTTATACTTCGTTTCTTCCTTTTCAAGAGGAGATTATCAAGGATATTCTGCTAAGAAAAGATGTTTTTGTCTTAATGCCAACGGGCGGCGGTAAATCTTTGTGCTATCAATTACCATCCCTTCTTTTGGACGGTGTAACAATCGTTGTCTCACCACTTATCGCCTTAATGAAGGACCAAGTCGACGGTTTAAAAGCAAATGGGATTGCAGCAGCCTATATCAACAGCTCTTTGAGCTTTGAGGAAATACAAAACATAAAAACCGAAATATTTGAGAACAAAATCAGCATTCTTTACGTGGCTCCGGAAAGAATTGTGTTACCCAACTTTTTATCATTCTTACATCGTTTAAATATCAGCTTGATTGCCATTGATGAAGCACATTGTATCTCCGAATGGGGGCATGATTTTAGACCCGGATATCGCCAGTTGAAATTGCTTAAAGAGAATTTTCCCAGGAGTCCTTTGATTGCAATGACGGCAACCGCCATCCCTGAGGTACAAGAGGATATTATAGTACAGTTAAGGTTAGCCAATCCGAACTGTTATAAAGCGAGTTTAAACCGAGAAAATCTATTCTACCAGGTTGAACCAAAAGATAATGCCTATCACGAGTTGCTTAAGTATTTAAAAAACCATGACAAAAGTTCAGGAATAATTTACCGTAGTAGTCGTAAATCTGCTGATGATCTGGCAAACAAACTTGAAGAAGAAGGTTATCGTG
>DAOUWY010000077.1 GCA_030666885.1 Methanosarcinales archaeon | reverse complement strand
CGGTGAGTGCCGCCCTTTTGCTTGTGGCCACCACCCATCCCAGTGAACTAATTGCAGGTCTTGTACGTTTTATACAGATAGGTAAGAGACATATAGGTTTTCCAGGCGAGATCGCTTTTATGGTTTCTTCTGCAGTAAGTTTTGCTCCTTCCATGATAGAGGAAAGCCTCATAACTATAAATGCCATGCAGGTACGGGGCCTCAAGATGAAGGGTATCACCAACAAGATAATCGCATTAAAATACCTCTTTTTCCCGCTGGTCATCAATATTCTAAGAACAGGCAGGCAGATGGCTATCGCTGCCGATTCAAGGGCCTTCAGGGCAACAAAGAACAGGACATATCTGAATGAACTAAAACTGGGTCGCCCGGATTATATTTTTCTTTCATATATCTTTGTATTCATGGCTACCGGGTTATATCTTAGTTTTATAGGTTATGGCGGCACAGTGCCGGGGATATAATATGAAAAAAATCGCTCTTTTCATTTCCATCCTGTTGCTGGTACCCCTGGCCTCTGCCGGTGAATGGCGGGGCGATGGCACGCCGCTGTATACAATAGCAGAGGGAAAAATCCATGGCGGGGTTTACGTGGGTGGCGGTCACGGCCTGACCTATGAAGACCCTTATGTGGAATACTTTGACCTGCCCGGTAACATTGAATATGCCCGCCTGTATGTACCGGTATGGAATTATAACGAAGGCGACTGGATCGAGGTCAGCATCAATGAAAAAAGCCTGGGTAAAATAAGCGAACCTGACTATGTGGCCGCATGGGGGATTTGTGATTATGTCTCAGATGTTACAAATGAATTGTTACCCGGGATGAATACTGTATCAGTAACCTATCATAACACAAACGGTGCGCCATACAGCATTGTCCTCGTGGCAGTGTATAGTGATACTACAATGCCACAAACCCGGTTCTGGATTGCCGAAGGGAACCATGCCCTATCCCAAACGTCCAAAATAGACCATGATGAGGTAATATTCAAGGGTGATATCCCAAAAGGGACAACAAATGCCACCCTGTGGACAATGATGATCGCAGGTAATGAGGGTGAGATCGATAAGTTATATTTCAATTCCAATCTGCTGGGTGAGGATGTTGGCAGGAGGAAGTCCGGTGCGTACTTTGACCTGGACAGCTGGGATGTCACAGAGTTTGTTGATACTGCCAATAATTCAGTCTTGTTCGAGCGTGGGGAGGAGTCATATATCCATCCATTTAATGCAGTTCTTTTTGTAGAATTCATGGAAGACCAGGGAGATGATTATATTGAAATCCACACAATGGCCGAATCAGAAGGAGAAAATATACCAAGAGCAGTTGTTATAGTCCTGGTTATTTCAATATTATTCCTGATATACAGGGTAAGGAGCAAAAAATGAAGCTAATAGCCATTCTCATATTACTGATCTTTTTCTTGCCGCAATTGGCTGCGGCTGAACTTGAGATCGGCATGGACATACCCTTGAAGAATAAGGAAATTTACCAGGAAAACAGACTTGTTGCCGGTGTATCATGGTATGAAAGGGGCCAGGTTGTCCTGACCAATACAGGGGATGAAAACCTGCACAATATCCTGGTATCTGTGGATGTCCCGCTTAAAATGGATATAGATGTCCCGTTACAGGCAATGAAAAACATCAGTGCTGATAATAACACAGTAACAGCTCGGGTAGGGGAGTTGGGGCCAGGGGAATCCATATCATTTATTTTCAGTGTAAAGCCACCCGAGTCGATCGAATTCAAGAAAAAGGGAAGTTTTGCAATATCAGCCAGCTACGAAGATAGTACTGGTATCCATTCCACCAGCTATACCCAGGTCGTTGAGGTTGTCCCACCACCATCATGGATAACTTACGGTACTGTGGTGGCAAGTATATGTATCATTTTACTGGCCTTTTTAATTGCCTGGAAATTCAATGTGCTTGAGCAGTTCACTACCATTGACCTTATCACCATAGCCCTCCTGGCCGGCCTTATCGGTGTTGTTTTCAGGTGGTTCTGGCAGACCTTCAACGACCTGCTGGGTCCACTTGGCGGACTGCTGTTCACCATACCCACGGCCGTGTTGATGATAATCGCACTCCAGATTGTAAGAAAACCGGGTACTGCAACGCTGCTGTTCACTGTTGTAGAACTTGTAGCGCTTGTGGTGTGGGGCTCAAATATCACTGTATGGATGGGGTGGTACATGACCGAAGGCATAATCGTTGATATTTTGGTATTATTATTCAAAAAAGATTATGCAGACAGGCGGAGCACGGCTATAATCTACGCTGTGGCAAGGAGTGCCTATGCTTACTGGATGTTCTATTTCTTTTTTGCGCCTGCTGTCTGGAAAGTATATTATGCCCCATGGTATGCCTGGGGAGAAGTGGGGATTGCCGCCATCGGCGGCCTGATAGGTGGGGCTATAGGATATAGTATTGCTAAAAAAGTGAGAGGAGCTATGATATAATATGCAACCTGAAAAGTTAAAGATAAAACTTGAACACTGGGCTGATCATAATAGCAGCCATGCAGCCGGATTTCGAAAGCAAGCACAAGAGGCTGGAAAGATGGGACAACAGAATATCGAAGCAGAACTGTTACTGGCAGCAGAGGATATGGACAGGGCGGGCAGCCATCTTCAAAGGGCTATAGATAAATTGGGAGATACACAGGATTGAGGAGTGGGTAACTTTTTGTTAGCTGCCACAACAATCAGGGAATAACCAGCAATGAAGTGAAGATTTATGAATAAAGTTTTAATTATTTCAATGCTGTTAATGCAGTTCATATTCATTCCTGCGGTCCAGGCGAGCTATTCATATGACGGCATACCGTTTACAATCGCTTCACAAGGCACGGTTAATGGTGGAGTATATATCGACGGCGGTCACGGTCTTGAATTCCCGCCATATTTCCAGGAATTTGATGTACCGGATGGTCATATCAGGTGGGCACGCATGTATGTTGATATCTAGGGCTGACCTGCTATAGTGCACAGGATGAAATAGATTCGGTCAACAAAATAATGAACGCTGTGACCCTTGTACTTGCTTTCTTTTCGAGCATATCATTGATCGTGGGCGGGCTCATGATAATAAATACGATGATCGTCTCGGTGTATGAACGGACTCATGAGATAGGAATTACCAAAGATATAGGGGCATCAGAACCGGATATAATCAGGTTCTTCCTATCCGAATGTATCATAATAGGCGTACTGGGTCGCATACTTGGCCACCTGCCCGGGATTTTTATTCTCCTTTTTAGTAGACAGCGTAGGCAGGCCCATGCTGATAGCACAGTTGGGGATCGCGGATTTCGAACATTTAACAGTAATAAATGTACAAATACTTGCAGCCGGGTTTTTGATATCGTTAGTCATATCTGTTATTGCGGGCATTTATCCTGCATGGAGGGGGGCTAAGCTGGACCCGGTTAAGGCGTTACGACAGCTTTAGGTGGTAATAAACGCAAATGAACACAGATTACACATGCAATATCCGCGTTTACCTGCATTAATTCGTGGTTAACAGAACTGGTTATTAAGTTTAACCGGAAAATAATAAAAAGTTTCCAAAATGAGTCAATAAATCGTTCGTGAGCGTTATCCCGGTCCTGGCTAATTCTTCTGTTATCCGGATGCTCCAAATATTAACACTGAAACAGTGGATGGAAAACGCAGAGAGAAGAGGAGTAACCCTCTGCATTTTCTATTTACAGTGCAGATGTATTTATGGAGGATGATAGTTTTCTCAGGTGACTGAGCTTTTTTAGCTATTTTATAGCATGCACATTTGATTACTACCATCTGCAATTCATGTCATAGGATGTACTTAGTAATAAGTTTTTCTATTTATGTAACACTAAATAAGATATATTGATTCTGGGTTAAATGGATGATTGGAAATCCGGGAGTATATATTGAAAGAAGTTTGTGTAGATCTTTATTATAATAAAAGGTGCCGCATCTTGTTGATAATATTAGGATGGGACATGATTACATTGTAGAATTGCCGGATGAATTTCATAATGAAGATTATTGCCATATTTAACGTTATTTCGATGAAAGAAGGTTATTCGGAAGTGCTGAATGCATACGATTTCATAATATAAAAAAATTGTAACCTCGGAATCCTGGAGCGCATGTTCGATCTCAAAGAGTTGGGTTGATATAATTGGTGTGTCGGTATGGTTGTGCAAGATAGTTATTGCATTATGAAAGTTTGCGGACTCAGTAGGCGGGAGTATCAAAAAAAGCGAAATGATAGTGAGAGCTACCTATAAGAATTATTGAGGGAAATCATACAAACAGTGGTGCCAATAAAAGCAAATTCATTACTATAATGATTATGATAATTGACACATGCCATAATTTGGCAAAGTAAGGCAATTTAAGGTATATAAAAATAGAAAAGTCTATATATGGTTAGTATGAAGAACTATATGATTTGTATTATCATGTGCTAAAAAAAATAAAAATATATATTAAGGTGATTAAAATTAAGTATAATAGTAAAATTATGCAGATGCTTGGTTATGCATTATTGGTAATATTAGCCCTCGGTACGCCGGCGGTGGCAAATTACAGGTGGAACGTTTTTCCGATGCAGGGCAATGCTGCTGACAATGCAGCGTATGCATACAACGGCACGGTTGCGAACGGCACCGCCAATGGCAGGGTATATATCAGCAGTGGATACAGTGCGGATTACGCCAACCCTCCTAATAGGTCAGGCAAATAATTGAGGTGATTTAAATAAATGAAAAGAGAATATGGAATTATGATTATATTATTACTGGCGGTGCTGGCAGCATGCAGTGCGCCTCCGGCGATAGGTGAATGCACCTGCAATGTAGCCACACATGGCTGTCCATGCGCGTGCGGCACGAACGGCACAGTTGATGGTACTGTGCATGTAGAACACGAAGCGTATACGACTGATGGAGTACAGAGCATGGATTTTCATGTGCCCGAAGGAACAATAAAATGGGCTCGTGTTTATTGGGCTATATGGGGTGGCAATTATGCAAATGACGGATGGAGTAATGCAACGTTTTGCAATGTGACTGGATACGCCTGGGAGAATAACCGGAATATCACTAGTGACTGCACCCAGAGTGAAAACGATGGGTGGTATAAGGGCGGCTGTGGCAGCCACTTTGTATACTGGAACGTGACTGATAAGATATCTAACGGGAATAATAATTTTAGCGTATATCAGTCAGACTGGTTAGGGGGTGCAGGATATGGTCAATGTCGTCAAATTATACTAGTCGTGGTGATGGATGATATGGCTGGCTACCCAGAGACAAACTACTGGATTAACCAGGGGTATAATCTCCCAACCGGAACCAAAGCTACGTGGTTCAATGGACCTGTAAATACCTCAGCCAATCACACACTACATCATTACGCATATGGCGATAATGATGCGTGGACACTAAGGTTTAATGATGTTGGAGTAGAAAGTTATTCTGCTGGAGGTTATCGCGATATGGAAGCGGTAGAGATAAATAGCGGTCTGATAGACTCTGACAATACTCAAAAAATGGAATGGGACCCCTGGGTCGGAATTTTCCATCCCAACCTTGCGATCCTGGTGGGCAATAATCGCTACTTTGATCCCGATCTTGAGATCGGGGAGATGAAAGTGGATAAGTTTTATGACTCGTGTCCTGACCAGACCCCGACCGGTATTGTGGTCGACAATTCTTACGATGTTGAGGTTGAGGTAAAGAACACAGGAGGTTTGTCAACCGGTAGCAGCTTCAATGTCACACTCTATGACGATGATAACCCGGTGCAGACCAATAGTATATCCACTCTGGACAGTGGGGATTCCATATGGACAGCGTTCAACTGGACTCCAACTTCGCACGGATCTCATACATTAAAGGCGTTTGCAGATTCAAGCAGGGATATACCTGAAGAGGGCGGTGAAGATAACAACAATGGGACTTTGGTTAAGGATGTATCGCCATCCGGACAGCCGGATCTGAACGCTACAGGTTGCATAGACTTCACGCCTGCGTGGCAGTGCAACAAGACCAATGTTGTGGTGACAGTGCTCAACGACGGAACCGGGAGTACCGGTAATTTCAATGTGAGCGTCACGATGTGCAATGTCACGACCGGTACAGAGCCCTGGCAGGAATCCAGGACGGTATCCATGTGTGCGAAGGCAGAGCAAGAACTTATCTTCAATACCGACCTGGACTTAACAAGACACTACGACTACAATGTAACCGCAGAATTGGACTCACTTGACCAGGTTACCAATGAACTTGACGAGAACAACAACGATGAAACAAAGTACTTCAGCGCTATAGGGGTCAAGCTTACGGTATCACATCACTATGGGAACATGTCCGACTATAACGGACAGCTTTCAGACTATAATACTGCAACGATGTTCAGGATCGATAAGATCGTGACGAACTACACCACGCCGGAGAAGCTTCTCGAAAGCGAGGCAGATGTTACGTCTGGTAATGTTGATCCTCCATATGTTTACGGGATAAACAGGAGTGACACCCAGGGTACAAGTACGTGGTACATGAACAGGAGTATGAACGAAACCGAGACATGCAATTTCAACCGATTTATTTTCTGGTATTGCCTTATCAACGGGATTCAAACACCAGCGATGCCATCCGCCATGGATACATACCTGCTGGAAGATGGTGAGAATGTGCACATGGATTTGCTCAAATATGTAAATTCCGGTGACAGTTACAACCATTTCAAACCGCATTCGGTCATGGCATATCCAGAGCCGTTCTTGCACGGGTATGATGGCACTGCCTGGGGTACAACAATCGTGTATCCGAGCATTGATCCGGGCGGTGAATATGCGGCGTTAGCCACCAAGATCCAGAACAAACTGGTAGCTGAAGGTGTGACAAGCGTGAATGTGAAGACGGACGCAACGCTTACCACCACTGAAAAGGAGAACAACCACCTGATACTTCTGGGAACAATACTGCAGAACAGCATCACTAATGAGATAAACGCCAATCACGCCGAGGTCGGCATGCCAGTGTACTTCAACGGATCAAACTGGATGATTGATGACCAGCTGGATGACTGCTACCCTGCCACATATAACAGCGGCGGAGTGGTTGAGGCATGCGACAATCCATATAACAATGATATGCCATGGAGTAACACATGGATGGATGCAAGCCAAATGATCTGGATCGCATCAGGTGTTGATGATATAAATGCCAAGGCTGCGGCAGAGGTGCTTGTGAACTATACTGATTGCCTCGATGAGACGAGGTTTTGCGTGTACACGATTGGTGTTCCAATCCACAATGACCTAAACCTGATCGCGATACCGTTGGTTCGTTCGTCGCTTGATGATGTGTTTGGAGCTACGGCAGTGAATCTGGATAAGGTTCGCAAATTTGTCCCAGGCGAGGGATACCAAGTGGCTACTTTCTATAATGGCGAGTGGTTAGATAACATGAACCCCGGTGTTAAAGACATTGTACCAGAAGTTGGCTATGAGTATGAACGACAAGGTGCAGGCTTCACACTTACAGTTATAGGTACGAGAGGCAACAGAACAATAAGCACAACTATATACGAGGCTCTAAAACTTAGTGGATACAATAGCTTTACGAAGTGGGATTTATACGCGTTTGACTCTCCTGTGAATCTGGATAAGGTTCGCAAATTTGTCCCTGGCGAGGGATATCAAGTGGCTACTTTCTATAATGGCGAGTGGT
>DAOUWY010000328.1 GCA_030666885.1 Methanosarcinales archaeon | reverse complement strand
TCATAAAGCATTGTGTTTATTCTTTCACGAAGTGCTCGTACAGACCATTTCTCGTTATAGCACATGGAAATATAAAAATCTCTTTTTAAATCATCTTCCAGTCTTATAAACTCTACGAAATGAGACCAGCTGAATTTTGCCGACAGTGTCGTCAAAATCGTATTCTCAGGAAAGAACTCATAAAACTTCATCATTCTGAATAAGTTTCTTTGACCAAAACCACTACCATAATCCAAGGTTAATTTTTCGCCAAGTTTTTTTACAGTTTCTTCCCCATACTCAGCCCTTTTGTTCTCGATAATATTTTCTTTAATCATTTTACCGATATTCCAGTAGGCAATTACAAGAGAATAGTTTACCTGAGTTACAGCATAGTGTTTTGACTGCTCAATGATATCTTTTATACTTTCATAAAGATTTGAATCAATGTTTCTATTTTCTATATTCATAACCCAGCCTCCGCCACTATCCCGGACTTATATTCCTTCCACCAACTCATCCCGAACCACCCTCCTGATTACCACCGCATCAAATGTTCCCACATCACCCACCTCCGCCACCTGGAATTCACCTTCATAGTACATATTTCCAGGCTCATGCTTCACCTTAATAATACTCAGCGGATAAAAATTCTCAAAACCATTTTCATAACCGCTGGTCAATACCGGTAAATCCTGTGGCAGGGTTTTTAAAAATTCAACTAACTGACCGACTGTGGAATGGAACACTTCCTTTTTACTCATTGCAATTCCTCCGCTCTACTCAATTGTGTCCCCAATGGAATTTGTGTTAATTGGGCAACAGCTTGTTGCCTAACTTTTGTTTCAAATTGCGCAGCAGCTTGCTTCGCAATTTGCTTTTCTGACTGCAAAAAAGTGTGTGATGAAATTTGGCCAACAACTTGTTGGCTTTTTTCGATCCATTGTTTTGGTGTAAGGGTGAATCTACTTAATCCTGCCTGACTTTTAATTATGGCGAATTCGCCACAATTAAAATCCGGATTATGTATCCGTTCCCAAATGCCCGGATATTCAATAGTGTTTCTATTTCTTAGCCAGTCAGAAATAAAAAAACCCCCATCCTTGGCTTTCAGCATATCTGTTAAAGATATGTAATCATCTTTTGTTATGGTAATACCTTCACCTTGAACCATGCCTATTCGCTTTTTCTTAGCCATCTACATTCATCCCCTTCAATCTTGTAAGCATCTCAACCGCCCCGAAATCCATCTTTGAAAAATATGGGCATTGGTAGCGATAAAGCGTCGCATGGCAACGCCCTGCTCAGTGAATGCATATGGATAATATCGTCTGCCGCCATGACCACTTGAAGTGCCATTTTGGAACCTCAAGTTTTCACTGTCCTTTAAGATTAATAATTGCGACCTTATGCCCTCATATTCATATTCGGTTAGCTGGAACATGAACTCTTCCGGAAATCTTTCACGATTTCGTTTTACAGCTCTATTTAATAGCTTCGTTTCAGTTCCGTAAAACTTTGCTAAGTCGCTATCCAGCATGACCTGAACGTCGCGAATAGTGTAAATCCGTTTTTGGATTCCATCAATTGCCATCAAATTGTTTTCACTCATGCCATTTTCACTTCCTTCAAGTTTCCACACTTTGGAATAATGACAATATTATGCTCCCATGGAATTTGCGTAGTAAGTTGCTTCGCAATTCCACACTTGGAAATGATAGCAAATTTGTGTCCCCATGGAATTTGGATTAATTGCGAAACAACTTGTTGCGCAAATGCTGCTTTGAAGGAGTCGTATTTTGCGATACCACAAGTGCCCCCGTAACGTCCCACTTTGGAAACAAATCCAATGGCGCTGGTTTTTTCGATCCATTGTTTTGGCGTAAAAGCATAAGGCAAATATTTTTTATGCTGTCCGCGTCTGCCCTTTATGGTCGCAAATTGTGACTTCAAGTTTGGATTATCGTTTGGAGTCACAATCTGTGATTTCAAGTGATTGAATTCATCATCAGTAATTATGTCATATTCTACTCTGTGCATTCCATCACTTCCCAATATCCGCCTTTGTCGGGACCAATGCGTTTTATTCTACCTTCTTTTTTGAGTTTTGCAATCTGCCATTCCACACCTTTTATTGAAATTCCCACAATTTCCGCCAGTTCATTCATCGTAATATATGGTGTTGCCTTTAAAATAGACAGAATTTTCTCCTTAGTTTTCTCCCTAGTTTTCTCCCTAGTTTTCTCCCTAGTTTTCTCCCTAGTTTTCTCC
>DAOUWY010000205.1 GCA_030666885.1 Methanosarcinales archaeon | reverse complement strand
GGCAGAACAACTGGATGACGTGGCTGTAAAGGTGACTGGTGTCAGGAATTTCGAGGACGTGCTGGCATCCGGTGTCGTGGAGGCCACTGAGGCTGCGGGCGATCTGGGAATTGAAGTGGGGATGCCTGCCAGGCAGGCCCTTGAGCGTATGTTTTAGGAACCTCGACCCGGTTTAATCAGGGAATAAATACTACCGAGAAAGTGGTAAAGGAGTATCTTAAATTGTATCAGAAATATGGTAAAATCAGCAAAGATAGAATGGACCAATTGCTCTCAACTCTAAAGATCAATGTTGAAAATGAAAAAGTAAGAACCCTGTACGGTAGCATGAATCAAAATGAAATTACCACAACTCTGGATATGAGCGAATCATTGGTTAAAGAATATATTGCGATACATTGAGAATTCAATAATAACGAGGGAAAAATTAATGACAGTTCAAGTTAGGAATAAAGATGGACGTCATTTTATATCATTTTAGTAACTCCAAATTTCATGGCTCAACATTGAACGATTCAACTCTTCTTTATATAAATGCCATTGGGGCATGAATTTATTCATGTAGGCTACGAAACGGTCGCTGTGGTTTCGCTCAATTAGATGTATCATTTCGTGGACGATAATATATTCAAGACAGTGTTCCGGCTTTTTTGATAATTCAAGATTCAACCAAATTCGATTACTTGCAATCGTGCAGGTGCCCCATTTCGTTTTCATTTTCTTAATGCCCCAATCCTTCACTTCCACCCCGATTATCTTTTGCCATTTATCAATCAGTGCCGGTATTTGACCTTTAAGTCGCTTACGATACCATTCAGTGAGCACTTTTTCTCGCTGCTCGTTGGTGCTCCCCACTCTAACGTAAAGGTCAATATAGGTCTTATTGCAAATTTCTACTTTTGGGGCATCGTTGTGATAAATAACATTTAATAAATATCGCTTTCCTTTGTAATAATGGCTTTCACCGGATACGAATCTTCGTTCTGATTGACGTTCTTGAACTTCGAATTTCAATTTCTGTTTTTTTATCCATGCCATTTTTGAGATGGCAAAGAGGCGAACTGCCTCATCATCTATTTTCAAAGGTGAAGCAATGCGGACCCTGCCGTTGGGTGGGTATACTCCAAGATGCAGATTTTTAATATCTTTTCATACCACATCTATTGATATGTTGCCTACCATTATTTGATTCATACTAATATTCACTCTGATTTTTTACTAATTCAAAAACACGGTCTACTTCATCGTCGTCATCAATGTGCTTTCCTATTGCATATTTTACTTCACGTTCTTTTATTAAATCCCCCCGCCACCCGTCTTTTTTTATGTGATAGATCTCAGCATCCAAAGTAGTTGTAAGTTCTTCATTCTGACCTAAATTATCATAGAGAGCTCTTTTGGCATTGGAATTTAGATTTTTAGGATAAGTAGTTGAATTTGCAGGATTCTTTACCCTTTTAGTTAATTCAACAATTCTGGCTAAGTATTCCTTATAATTTCTGGCTTCTTCTTTTCGCTCTTTTATTAGTTCATCCAGAAGAGTAAACATTTTTTCATAATACTTGGGATTTGTAGGCGTTTCATCAATGATCAGCCTGCGAATATTGTTTTCAATGGTTTCTGCTACGGCTTCCTTGCTTTGGCGTATGCCTTTTGGTAATGCCTTTATAGCATCTTCTCCCTGCTCCACAATCAACTGAATCAACGTCATGTCATCGAAAGCAGAGATCGTTTCACTTTCTTCGGCTCCGATATAAGTATCTATTAAATGGCGCATACCAGGCTCATAAGCCTTAAGATCAATAGCATCACGACTTACAACTTTGATTTCGCCTCTTACACTTTCGTAATGTTTTACATCCTGTTTAATCTGCTCGATTTCTTCAAAAGTATAGCCTGCTTTCTTCATTTCATTTGCAATGTCAGCATAAGCTCGAATCAGTGATACTGTATGTTTATACAATGCTATACGGCGTTGTTCAGTTTCTTTTAAGTCATCTTTGTTTTCCGTATTGCCACAGAAGTAATGGATATAATCCAGCCTATCTTTTGGTGGCGCTACCGGTTCACATAATGCTTTGATTTTTTCAAGTGCCCCGTCCAATCGTTTCTTGCCCAATACCAGTCTATTAGTTAACAAATCTTCTACATCTTCCTTTTCATAATCATCAAATGCTTCAGATGTATAATCATCAATTGAACTTTCAAGGCTTCTGAAGAGGTCTTTATAGTCTATTATGTAGCCATATTCTTTATCATCGCCATCCAAACGGTTTACACGACAAATTGCCTGGAACAGTCCATGGTCCCGCATACTTTTGTCAATGTATAGATACGTTGCCGAAGGAGCGTCAAAGCCTGTTAGCAGTTTATCAACCACAATAAGCAGTTTCATCTGGGCAGGTTCATCAATAAAAATCTGTTTTACTTCATCTTCAAACGTTTCAGGGTATTTTCCATCCAACATTTTCTGATATATTTCAAATTGTCTCAGTTTTTCAGTGAGTGGATCTTCGCCAGTGCTTTCGCCTTTTATGTCGCTGATATTTGGATTGTACGAGGTAATTATAGCACATTTTTTTAATCCATTGTTCTGGAACAATTCATAATATTTACATGCCTCATATATGCTACCTGATACCAGCATGGCATTGCCTGCACCGCTTTGCAATCGGTCTTTTGTATCCATATCCAACATGATATCGGCTACAATTTTTTCTAATCTGGATCTGGAACTGAGGACACGCTTCATGGTCCCCCATCTCTTTTTGAGTTCTATTTTTGCGTAGTCGGTTAACCCACTGGTTTTTGCCTCAAACAATTTATCCATCTTTGCCGGTGATGTGATATTCTGGTCGATATCTCGTGCTTCATATCGCAGGTCAAGTACAACTTTGTCCTTAACTGCCTCATCAAATTTGTAGGTGTGGATGTATCCACCAAAAATCTCGATGCTTTTCTTTTTATCTTTCTTGAGCAGGGGCGTTCCGGTAAAACCAATAAATATTGCATTAGGTAAAATGAGGTTCATGGCTTCATGCAGCTTGCCCGACTGGGTACGGTGACACTCGTCCACAAATACATAGATATCACCTTTAGCTCGAAAGTTCCTTGGCAAACTTCTCTTGAGTTCTTCAAGATAGCTATCATAATCAGCTTCTTCTTTGCGAGCGAATTTATGGATCAACGAGCAGAGCAGCGCTGGAGTTGTTGCATTTAATTTATTGATCAGGTCTTTTCCACTTTTGGTGCGGACGATCTTTTCACTGACACCTGAAAATGTTTTTTCGATCTGCTTATCCAGCTCATCTCTGTCGGTAATGATGAGTACCCGGGCATCATTGATATTCTCATTTAGCCATTTAGCGATCCAGACCATGATCAGGCTCTTGCCACTGCCCTGGGCATGCCAGAGAATACCGCCTTCACGCTTTTGCAGGCTCTCCTGCGATGCTTTTACTGCAAAAAATTGGTTATGGGGGCAGATCTTTTTTGTGCCACGGTCATAGACTATAAAGTCGTGCAGCAATTCCAAAAACCGCTCTTTTTGGCATAGCTGGACAATATTCCTGTCAAGCAAGTTTTCAATGCTGCTGTCTTCTTTCCATTTGAGGTAGTATTTTTCGGCTGTGTCTATAACGCCATAACGGATACCTTCGGTATCGTTGCCTGCCATGATCAATTGAATTGTGGCAAAAAACGGACGAATGAATATACCCTTCTGGTTGTCGAGATTCTGGCGGATTCCTTCAAAAACGGACACTGTGCTGCGTTTTAGTTCCAATACACCAAGGGCGATGCCATTGACGTACAGCACCAGATCCGGGCGTTTGTTATTTTCGCCTAAGACCGTAACCTCTTCGGCTATGGCGAAATTATTTTCAAGAAGATGTTACCAGTCTATCAGCTTAATGGTCCGGGTGTTATCTCCTGCATATTCCTTTGCAGTTACGCCGTAACGTAATAAGGAATAGACTTCTTTGTTGATGTGGTACAGGTCCTTGCTCTGGTTGGTGGCTGCCCTGGTAAGTTCGTAAATGGTTTTGCCAATAAGGGCCTGGCTATACCCTTTATCATTCAGGTATTTGCGTAAAATAGCCACTTCTATATTGCTGTTGTTCTCACGATCGATCCAGTTACCGAGATAGTTGTAATCCAGTTGTTTGTGGAACAGTTTCACCACGCGGTCCTGTGTGAGGCGTTCTATTTGTCCTACGTCTGTCATAACTTATCCCCCTATAATTTTCCAATGCCCGCCTTTATCCGGACCAATTCTTACAAGTTTACCTTCTTGTTGCAGGTTTTGGATGTTTCTTTCTATTGAACGTGTGGTTACGCCAATTATTTCTGCAAG
>DAOUWY010000236.1 GCA_030666885.1 Methanosarcinales archaeon | reverse complement strand
ATGGAAGATAAATTGAATTTAATCAGACCGTAGAGATCATCATCCCTGACATCAACTGTTGAGTAATCACCATGATTTACATTCACTGAATTATTATCTATATATGTATCATTGACAAAATTCCAATCAATGGCAACTGTTATATATTCCTTAGAAGCGATATCAATACAATAATAATCCTGAGGAGCACCTGGAGGAACAGACCTCTTTTTTCCACATGATGAATCATCTGAAACATTGAAATAATAGTCCCGGTTCTCGTTAATTTCTGTGATATTATAAGATAATATCATATTGCTATAATTGGCCATAATCCAATTATCACCTACAAACCAATCTCCATAAACCCAACCGTTGGGCCATAACGTTCGATTTCTTACAATTAAACTGATATTCACATTATCATTATCCTTATCCCTGACCTGGAACTGAATCGTAACATTATCAGATATATTCGCAAACAGATTGGGTTGATATGCATTATCTTTTGTGAAATTACTTGTTTCGTTATTTGCAGTAATATTATAAACTTCAGGACTCCATTCAGAAGCAGTTGCACTTGCACTATTTGAAAAATTAAAATTGCCTGCTCTATCATAGACTTTTATGGCAAAATGCCATAGAACAGGATCAAGTTCTTCAACATAATATATTTGTTGTGTTTTGTTCTTTTTAACATCGTAATAGTAACTATAATATGTAGCATTATAAAATTCTGCGGAAGTATTTATCGATTCATTCGAATAACGGATTTCATACTTATAAGTCGAAGTATCTTCATAATAATCATTACCGACAGCCGTCCAGTTGAGTTCCACAACCCCATCTCCACCAGTACATCCTGTAAGTGTCTTTGCATGTAGATCACAAATATATCCTGGTGGTATTGAGTCAAAAACAATCTTGCCTGTAATCAGATTGTACATCACGGAATCATTGAATACTTTTTTTCCGTCCGCAAATAAAATATTGACAACAGCATATTTTTTTACTTTAATGTACTGATGATCTGTGAAATTCAGGACAAATCCATGGGATTCCACAATTGTCTTCATTCTGTCCTCAAATTCGAGGATTATTGTTGTATTGGAAACATTAAAAGGATCAATTTCACCTTTTTCAGAAGAGACCATTAATGCAATTCCATATTCTTCCCTGATATTTTCAAAATTATTATATGCTCTATCCGATTGCAATATGGATGTTTGCTGCCCGGAACTTGCTACAGAATAAAGTACTGTTCCCATCCCGAGAACAATAATGGCTATTACAAAACCTGTAAGTATAATTATCTGTGCCGATGTATCAGATTTGAAACAGACTTTGTCTTTCATTTATACCACATAGTTATCCGGATTTCTAACAGGCCGTATGAATATACTTTTGCTGTAGTTGAATACAGGATGCTGTTGAAGATCAAACGTTCTCGCTGTTGGATTAAAGTTGATTGATCATGTCCTGCAAGATAGATCACCGTACCTTTGTTAAATGGTGCTTCAATAAAGGTTACTTTGGGATATGCAAGTCCATCGCTTCCAGTTCCTTGAGGTACAGCCAGGATGCTGTTATCCGGGTTAATATTTCCACCTGATAATGTGTTATTTAACCAAAATGCTGAAATAGTCCCATCAGTTCCCGGAAGTGTTCCATCTTCAGTGTAAGACTGTGCAAGCGGGTGCAAATATGATCCATTCGTTTGAGAATAATTTAAATAATTAAAATTGTCCTGTTCCGGGTTTAATCCAATGAATTGAATCGTATTATTAGTATTATAATCTCCTTGATGTTTTATACCAATAAATCCGTACCAGGTGTGATTATCCAGATCAACAGTTTCTGCCCTTTCATCTATTCCTTTTATTGAAGCACATTCGGCAAGAAGAACTCCCCCCCGTGAAACCCAAATAGTAACATTTCCGGCAACATCATCATTCATGTTGTCTTCAGAGATATTGGTATGAGGAATTATAAGTATGTCAAAGTTTCTGAGGTCTCCATTTGTTATTCTGTCATTATCAAGTAGAGTGTAGGATATTCCGGAATCGGAATAATAGTTTCTCATAGTACCGTCTTTAGGATATACAGCAATTCGGGGACTGCCGGTCAACCAGGTGGTATAAGGATAACTAAATTCACTGGCTATTTTATGAACCGTCACCTTTCTTGCAGCGTCATTATGCAATAAACCAATGTCTACTTCAACTGTAGACGATGAAGCAGAGCAATCTTTTTTATCAATAGTAATATTTGACACTTGTCGATTACTTGATTCAATTGTGATATTGGATATTGTTAAATTGAATGGTGCTCGATTGAACATTACTATCCCAATTATTTTGCTCTTATTACAGTCATCAAATGCAATACTGGTAGTATCAATATCCAGAAACTCCGAACCATTACCAGAATCATCATTATTCAATATCGTAACATTATGATAATCTGTAGTAATGTTAACAATTCTAGTAGAACCATTACTCAAAGTAAAAATAATGTTGATTTGATTATTCACCATACTGCCATTGAACTCAATTTCATCAATCTTGCTGGAAGGTACATCTATTGGATTTTCGGCCCAATCCTTGATCTGGTCTGAAAATATCGGAGTCAGATCTTCAACATCAATCACATAAGGACCACCTGCATAACTCCTTAAATTTGTTGTACCACTTTCACTCCATGGATCAAGTGAAGTATTGATAGGATATTCCGACTCATTAAGATCATTTCCACTGGAATCGTTAACTCTCGGATCCATCAATAATTGGTATACAGGAATACCAAGATCAGAGATTCTAAAAATAAGATTATAAGCTGTAATGTTATTGTTCTGTTTTTCATCCATCGGGATAATAAGAGAACCATTACCAAAGCTCTCATAAGTGATATACGTACCAGTGAGATGTCCAATCCCGCCGGCAGGTGCTCCCTTGGTAATTATAATCTCATTAAAGGAAATGCCATTTGCACTTGGATATCCATTTCGAATAATAGGAAGGTACCTTCCTCCATCATAAAGTTCAATATTATATACTACATTATCTGGTAGAGTATCATTAAAAAATTCGTTTATCTCATCGAATTTTTTTTCAGATAAATAATACTGCAGATAATTATCATAACCAGTATTCAGAGGTGGTTGGCTGTTCTTCAACAGGTCAATTGTATCTTTACCATAATATGTCAGTTGAGTTTTTGATTGGGCATTTGCCTGCTGGACACCAGATGGGGCCTGGGATACTACAAATAACAAAGCAGTAATGATCAATAAAGCTCCCAGAAAAGCCTCGATGGTCATCATCTGGCCTTTTTCATTAAAAGCAATGTTATTGAAATAATTCATTATTACCATACCCATAAAACAATTTTAACCGGAGAAGAATCAGTGTTAAACCAGGTAACTCCGGAATCTGTTATTTCTAATTTATCTACATTCATCTGGATATAAATTTCCGGATTTTGATCCCAGCCAGGTAATCTTTCATTAAAAGTTTGCTCCGGTATTTCTATTGTAACATAATCAGTAGAATTTTGTATTGGCATAGAAATACTCGTACTGGTATTTTTAAGGATAAAGTATTCATTGTTTTTCCACATATCGAATTCTTCTCCCGCTAAACGTTCACCAAATATTGTAGCATTATTTTTTATCTCGTGGGCTAATTCAATATTTTGTATTTCTCCTTTATTGTCTGTCACATTCCAATTGCTGATCGAAAATCTCAACTTACCACAAAATTTAATCATATCAAAATCTTCATATCCAATGACAAGTAAGATTTTTCTTGGCTCATATGATCCATAGAGACTGCCCCCATCAAAATCTTGAAACAATCTATTATT
>DAOUWY010000039.1 GCA_030666885.1 Methanosarcinales archaeon | reverse complement strand
CTCTGGCCGTTCCCCAGGTTCCATCTGGAGAATATCAGTAAAAGGGTTAAATTGTTCGTTGTGCCGGAGATGAATTACGGGCAGGTCTACGGCGAAGTGTTGAAATCCTGCCCAAATAGAGCGGTGCGTGTCACCAGGGTAGATGGTGAACTGATAACCCCGGCCCAGATATTGGAAAAGATAGAGGGGGCAGCATTATGATACATACTTCAGAGATCATGTACAAGTACCTGCGGCCTGATAAGGAATTCCCCCATGTATGGTGCCCGGGTTGTGGGATCGGCATAGTCATGGGTGCACTTGTCAGGGCTATTGAAAGGACAGGGTTCACCAAAGACGAGATCGTGCTTGTCAGCGGTATAGGCTGTTCAGGCAGGATGAGTACTTACCTGGACTTTAATACTCTTCATACTACCCATGGCCGGGCACTTTCATTTGCTACAGGCATCAAGCTGGCAAATCCAAAACTTAACGTTATCGTGGTTATGGGAGATGGTGATGCCACTGCCATCGGCGGCAACCACCTGATACATGCCTGCCGCCGAAATATTGACCTGACTGCCCTTATTGTTAACAACAACATATACGGCATGACAGGGGGTCAGTACTCCCCTGCTACGCCTATGGAACACAAGGCCAGTACCGCCCAGTACGGCAGCATAGAAAAGCCATTCGACATATGTAAACTGGTGGAGGCCTGTGGTGCATCCTTTGTGGCACGGTCAACTACATACCATGCCAAGATGCTGGATGCCATGCTGTCCAGGGCCATCGACAAGAAAGGTTTCAGCGTAGTAGAAGCCATGTCCCAGTGCCCGGTACAGTATGGCAGGCGCAATAAAAAAGGCAGTCCGGTGGACATGATGATGTGGTATAAGGATAATTCTGTCTCTAACCCGGCATTTAAGAAGATACCGCCAGGGGAAGTAGGCGAGCAGTTCCCTGTCGGTATTCTTGTAGACATTGAGGAACCTGATTACCTGGAAAGATACAGACAGATTGTTAAAAATGCAGGTGGTGACAGGTTATGACGCAGTACAATATATGCTTATCAGGTTCGGGTGGCCAGGGTCTTATCCTGGGTGGCGCGCTGCTGGCGCATGCGGCAGTCATTGACGGAAAGAATGTGACAATGACCAGCAGTTATGGCCCTGAAGCCAGGGGTGGTGCCAGCAGGTCAAACCTGATTATCAGTGACAAGCCCATTGATTATCCCATACCTGAAAAAATGGATGTTGTACTGGCTATGAACCAGGAATCATGCAATAAATTTGTTCCTGAATTGAAGGATGATGGTATTTTAATAGTGGATTCTACCCTTGTCATGCACCCGCCCCCGATTAAACATTACAGCATTCCCTTTATAGAACTGGCCATAAAGGCAGGTGTGGTCGTTATCGCCAATGTGATTGCACTGGGAGGCATAATAGCTCTTACTGATATTGTAAGATCGGTATCGTTAAAGGAAGCTCTGAAAGAGCGTATGAGGGCGAATCTGCTGCCCATGAATGAAAAGGCGTTGAAAATAGGGCTAAGGGAAGGTAATAAATTGAAAAAGAACATTGATGAGTATTATACTTACTGAATGTAATATCTATACAAATAATATATATATTATTTGTGCAGATATTGATAGTACCTTACCGCGTCATGAAAAGTGAGATGCCAGGAAAAAAACCAGGATCAAGTAAGTGAAAAAGAGGGCGTTTTTGAGGGGATCCCCTCCTAACCTTTTTACTTTTTTTAACCGATATACCGCAGGTCTTCATCTGCACTAATATCACGTGGTCCCTGCATCTGTTCCATTTCAAGGATCTTTGCCATTATGCGCTCCATGTCCTTTGCTCTTTCCTCCAGGCTTTGGGTATCGACCTGCATATCCAGGATAGAACTAAGTACGGTCAGTACTGCCTGGGCACTTTTCGGGTCTACAAGATAACCTGAAGTAGTACCCATAAGACAAGCGGCATCAATCCCCCTCAGTTTACTCAAACCCAGAAGCAGGCCAGACACGCCTACTATTCCGCCGGCAGGCTCGTTATCCTTGAATTCCACACCAAACCCTTTAAGTTCCTCTATCATGTCGGTGTTGTTCACCGCACCCAGTACGGATTCGCTTTCAGTAAGCTGTCCTGTGCCATAGCCACCAAGGGTATAGATACGTTTAACGTTGTACTCTGTTGCTATGTTCAGGATGATATCAGAGATCTCATAATGTCCTTCATTGGTAACGCTCTGATGGTCTCCCACCACGATCAGCAGATCATTATGAGTATCTGATTTATACGCATAGAATTCATTTTTTACAAGTTCAACTGAAAAATCATCATTTACAATAACCTGTGGAGGGAAATGGGGAGAATATATCTCCACGATCTTCTCAGTTTCAAGTTCTTCCACCATCTGTTCGGCTACAAGTTTGCCCACATGGCCTACACCTGGCAGACCTTCGATCAGAATAGGGTCTTCCAGTTCGACTTCTTTTAAAATCTTTACAATTGTTTCTTTCATTTGTATTTAGCTCTCTTTTAACTGGCTTTTCATTAATCGCCTGTATCGACCGTACCTGTCTTCCGGTGAGAACCGGGCAGGTTTCGGATTAATAGTTACACCGCCGCAGGATGGGCACTTGTCTTTTAGCGTATAATTGGTGCATCCTGTACAGTATTTGATATGTTGACCCATGATGATCCTTCAGGCCTTTGCTTCATTATGCCTGTGGAATGAGCCTATACCCTTGGCATTCTTGATAACCTTGATAGCTGCATCTGCGGATTTTTTGAGTACATTCTCGGCTTTTTTGTAATCAGGAGCTGTAACATGTATTCTGTATCTTGGAGCACCTAGGTAGCTGACATCAACTTTCACATCTTCATCCACTTTTATCTTGGCAGCGGATTTAAGTGATTTGTTGATAACATCCACGCCATCAGGTGCCGGGCATGACAGATCCATGTATCCTGTGATCTCCACATACGGAATTTTTATATTTTCGATTCCCACATTGCTGATGGCTTCGGCCTGTTTACGATCCACCCCTACATCTATCAATGCATCTGCACCGCTGTGCATACCTTCTTCAAAGGCTGCATAGACGCTGTCATAAATTTCATAGAGCTGGTCAATAAGCTTTTCCAGTTCTTCAGGACCTGTTTTGGTGACCTCTGCCACATAATTTATCCAATTTTCCGCCTTTTGCTCATTCTTCCAATCATGTATCTTTTCCCTGCGCTGGTGTTCATTAACATCCTTCAAAGACAGGTCGATATGATGCTTATCAGGTTCAACATTCAGGACCTTACAGACGATCTTTTGCCCCTCCCTCACATGATCCCTGATGTACTTGACCCAACCGGCAGCCACTTCAGAGATATGGATCAGGCCTTCTTTTTGGCCGTATTCGTCAAGTTCGGTAAATGCGCCGAAGTCCTTTACCTGCTTTACTGTACAGACAACCAGTTCATCCTCTTCAGGCCAGCCTTTTCGCTCCATATTATCTCCAGTATTAATTCTCAGTGTATCTATTCCAGTACTTCAAGTATCTGTGTCTTGATTATTCCCTTTCCACCTGTGGGTTCTGCAAGTGTTCGCCCGCATACCTGGCAGAGGATAATACTGCTGGCACTGCCAAAGATCAACTGTTCGTTGTCACAATCATTGCACTTGACTTTAAGGAATCTGCTTTTGGGTTCTTGAAACATTTTTGCATTCACCCCGTAAGTTCGAACTTACCGGCTCTGAAACATTTCTTTTGGTATGCTTTCTTGCATACGGTGCACCGGTACCTCAGTGCCACTTTCTTTGTCGGCTTGTCGCCGCCGGGCACTTTTGAGAACTTGCCTGCATTGCCTATTCCCTGATGTCTGTGTTTCTGTCTTGTAATTCTCGTCATTGACGATGCCTTACCTTTCTTGACCCTTTCTACTTTATGCTCTGTGTGGGTCTTGCAAAATGGGCAGTGCGTCCTGAACTTTGTTGGCATCTTCATATTAGTTTCATCCTTTGTGAGTGATATTATTTATTCTGGTTATTGTCAAGTACTTTCTATCTGTACTGCTACTTTACGTTTTATGAGGGGATTCGCATTTACTTTCGGTAAAACAGCCACATCCTGGGCACTCAGTCTATAGTTGCGTCCATCAGCACCCCTGAATCTGGGTATATCCTTTAGTAATCGCACAACAATGTATTCTTTATTTAAATCCTTTTTGCCTGTTTCATCTTGGTCCTTGCCCATTTCTTCTTTATGAAGGGGTGGAGGGGTAACCTGTGTTTCGGTTTCCCGAGGGATTGATTTTTTAGTTCCAGGTGTATTACCGGCTGCCGGTGCCCCCGATATATCCTTTTTCTCATCTATTGGTCCTTGATCCTGTACTCCTGGTGTCGTCCCTGTATCAGTCGGTATCGCTCCTGACACTTTATCACCGGCATCGTCTGCCGGAACCATGTGTTCACCAGTATCCTGCACTGGTGTTGTGATCTCAGGTTTAATGTGGGGTTTACTTTCTGGTTTACTGTCAGGTTTAATACCTGATTCAATGTTAGGTTGAATGTTTGGTTTAATGTTAGATTTAATATCTGGTTTAATATTTGTTTCAATGTTAGGTTGAATGTTTGATTTAATGTCAGATTTAATATCTGGTTTAATATTTGTTTCAATGTTAGGTTGAATGTTTGATTCAATGTTTGATTTAATGTCGGGTTCAATATCAGGTTTGATATCTGGCTTACTATCCGGTTTAATGCCGGGTTCATTTTCAGTTAATGTGCCAAGGATGGGTTCTATAGTACTTTTCTTACCTGAGAGGATTGCGTCAAGTACCTTTTGATATACCTGCCTCTCCTCCTGGGTCATATTCTCAATATCATGGGCGATATTAGTAGAGTTTTTAGAAAATGCCTTGCCGGAAGCCATTTTAATAATCTTGCGTGTACGCTTGTTGAATATCTTATCAACCGTTGACAGAGCATTCTTCAGTTCATACTGGATCATGATACTTTCTTCGGAATGTCTCCTGTATATTTTCCGGTCAGCTTCTTCCAGTTCCCTGATATATTCCTGTATTGCTGAGTAGAAATCAGGAGCTATCCTCGACAGGATGGATTTTTTCTCTTCCTCCAGGACACGGACAAGGTCTTCGAATTTCATCTCACTCCCCCCATATATTCGGCAGCACCCTTACACATCAGGTAGATAGCCGCATATTCGGGCAGTACATTAGCCCCATCCTCCACTTCGAATTGCTCATCCATCATCTCAACTGTAGTGGCCCTGGTGACATTTATCTTTATCTCATTATCCCCAAACACCACAGCATCCACCAGGGGTTCGAACCGGTGCAGTTCATCCACTGTTAACGATATGACCTTCATGCCCGATTTCCCGTGCAGGGACGATGCCGCCCTTATCAGGCGTTTTATGTCAGCTGTTACAGGTTCATCGATATGGACACCTATATGTGGTATGATCTGCTGAAAGGCAGTTTCCCAGAACCCCACCGGAATCGAGCTTAATGCATCAAAATTCCCCATCCTCAATGGTTCCAGGTGAACTGGATCGCCAACAGTATTAATTATCTTTTGTGCTGTCTTCTTCCCGATCTTATCAAATTCCATGAGTCTCTTTACCGGTTTTTCACCACCCGTCAGTTCCTGCAGGTACATGATCAATTCGCGGTTCACCAGCCTGCCCCACCCGCCCTGGGATTCGGAGGGGAATACCAGTATCTTTGATCTCTTATCATCACCTTCCACGTATTTTTTTTTGAAAATGTGGTCAAGGTCAAGACCGGTACCGCTCAGGTAATCCACGATCTCCCTGCGCTGGGCGCTATCCAGGGTCAGTACCCTCGGGTCCCTTACATGGACATGATATCCCCTGCCTCCCGAAAAGGCAATGTGTAGGCTCTCCTCACCAAACCCGAAATCATCCATCAAAAACCCGACCAGTTTGATGATCTCCTGCTTTGCAGCATCAAGCATGACCTTAAAGGAATCTGTCTTCACAGGCAGGTGGTCTGCATCTATATCAAAGATAAGGTCTGCGCCCTCCCAGTTCTTCTCCTTCATGGTAGGGGCACCAGGATGCTGGTAGTAAGCAGCCGAATGGTACACATGGGCCGGGACCATGGCCTGGAAATATTCCTGCATCTCACCAACGCTTATAAATGCTTTATGCCGCCGCATACCTGAATCCGGGCCAAGCATTAAAAATCCCCATTCCCGTTTCTCAAGATATGGCGGCGGCTCAGGCGGCTCTTTCCTGTAATGTTCCTGGAACTTACGTTTAATGAACAGGATGGTATTGAGTTCCATCTGTCAATGACTTAGACCTGATAATATGTAAAATTTGGTTTAAGTGCCAGACAAACCTGACAAATTAGAGACTTTTTAATCCTGATCTTTATACCCACAGCTCTGCTGTGTGGAGCTTCATATATTTCAACATCCACAGCCTCCTCATAGCCTTACCTCCGGTATTTTTCACCAGCGTCAGTGCTTACCCGGCAGATCGCACAACGGTCCCCGAACACCCCGGATTTATATCTGTTTGACCTCTTCCATACTGATCAGCTTGATATCGTTGTTTTCCATCACTTCAATGGCATTGTTGACATTGTCAACCCTGATTATTAACAGGGCCTTTTGTGTTGCCATCGCAAAGGCATATGCATAATCCACATTAATGTCACTGGAACCCAGGACAGTGGATATTTCATGCAGCCCCCCTGGGGAATCACTCATTTCAATACCCAGCACATCAGTTTCAGATACAGTGAATCCCGCATCGTGCAGTACATTATGGGCCTGCTCGGGTTTGTCTACAACCATCCGCATCACACCGAAATCCCCTGCTTCTGCAATAGTAAATGCCCTGATATTGATATTTGCAGACTTTAGTTTCCCAGTGATCTTTTCAAGCCTTCCCGCCTTGTTCTCGGCAAATATGGAGATCTGTTTAATTAACTTATTTTCCATTTATAACACCTCTATCAAATACCTCTATTAAATATTCCTGTTATCAATAACCCTTTGTGCCTTACCCATAGAACGCGGAATTGTACCCGGCTCCACAAGTTCTACCCTTGCTGAAATGTTAAGGACGGTTTGCAGCGCTTTGGTCACCTTTTTCTCAAGTACCATCAGGTCAGATATCTTATCGCTGAAAACGTCCCTGGTCACTTCCACCTGTACTCTCAGGGTATCCAGTTCTTTCTCGCGGTCAACAACCAACTGGTAGTGTTCGGCCACCTCAGGTATATCCATCAATACCGCCTCCACCTGGCCAGGGAATACATTGATGCCCCTTACAATTAACATATCATCTGTCCGGCCCAGGATGCGCATGATACGGGGATGTGTCCTGCCACAGCGGCACGGCCCTGACCTGATGATTGTCAGGTCCCCGATACGGTATCGTATAAGGGGCAGTGCCTCCTTTGCCAGTGTGGTTACTACCAGTTCTCCTCTTTCCCCGTCAGCAAGCTGCTCCCCTGTTTCGGGGTCTATCACTTCAATAAGGAACTGGTCCGCCCAGATATGGATCCCGTCCTGGTATGTACATTCAGTGAATAGGGGGCCGCTTATCTCTGATGTGCCAAAGATGTCATAGGCTTTGATACCAGTCTGTTCCTCAATTCTTCGCCGCATCTCTTCTGACCAGGGTTCGGCCCCGAATATCCCGCACTTTAATTTCGTATCATCTGCGATGCTGATCCCCAGCTTCTTGGTTACTTCGTTCACATAAAGGAAATAAGAAGGCGTGCATGCCATAGCTGTTGAACCCAGGTCCTGCATCAATTCGATCTGCCGTTCTGTATTGCCGGAACTGGAGGGAATAGCGCTTGCTCCCACCATCTCTACACCGTAGTGCAGTCCCAGCCCGCCAGTGAAAAGTCCATAGCCGTACCCCACCTGGACCACATCGTCCCTGCCTATACCGATCGATGTCAAGGCCCTGGCCAGGGAGGTTGTCCATTCTTTTATGTCATTCTCGGTATAGCCTACTACAGTGGGTTTGCCTGTGGTCCCGCTGGATGCATGGTAGCGTACCACCTGTTCCCGGGGCACGCAGAACATGCCGGTGGGGTAGGTGTCCCTGAGGTCCTGTTTTGTAGTGAACGGGAGTTTCCTGAGATCATCAAGGGATTGGATGTCGTTTGGGGAAATCCCTGCTTCATCGAACCGTTTCTTGTAGAAAGGTGAATGGTTGTAAACATAATGAACAAGAGATTTGAGTTTCTCTTCCTGGATGGCTTTCAGTTCATCAACTGGCATTCGCTCAATAAGGGGGTCCCAATATTCGATCATAAGAATCAGAAAGTTATTATTTATTAAAAATATATAACATGTTTGGTTCAATGGGCACAGTTCCATAATCTGGTTATGCAGTAGAAAACAGTAGTATCATCACAACAGATATATTTTTTTAGGAAATTATTGAATTATATCGATGAGTCCTGATATTGCAAATAGCAGTTTATCTGGTGTATATTCAAGTAATTTACTTACCAATACACAAGCTTACTTTCCGCAGGTATTTTTAAAAAATTACTGAAAACCACAATCAACTGGCATCATTCAATGTTATAGAAAATATTTGTTTTCGAAGTAGAGACTTTTTTACTTCTTGTCTTTAGAATTCTGACGAATCGCAGATGAACGCAAATTAACGCAGATTTCGCATGCAGTATCCGTATTTATCTGCGGTTAACAGAACTTATTAATAGGTGTAATCAGAAAATGATAAAAATCATCTCCTAATCCAGGCAATTGATCTTTCCCTTTGACAGATCAGTTTTATGTCACACTTTATCTATACGCAATATTCATTTGATCCAGTACTTTATCTATAGTCCGACCATGGATATCACAAATTTTTCTGATGATTATATTTTTTTCTATTGTAAATATTTTGCCCATTTTCACAATAGAGTCTTTATAGAGTTTGCCTGTTTTAAAATCACTTTCTATTATTTTATAATCCAGTTTATCCATTATAAGTGGAACATGAGATGTAACAGCAACCAGGATTACATCCCTGTATCGTCTGTTGTACCAATTTGCAGAAACAACCAATGCAGGTCTCTTTTTTATGGTGGTTAGGTCCGTGAAAGGAAAAGGAACTAATACAACATCACCCTGCTCAAAGGTCATCATAATAGGCGTCCTCTTCATTATCCCAAAATATAAAAGAACTCTCAGATAATTTCAACCAATCTTTATTTTCATGACTCTCGTTGAATTCTTCCTTGAAAAGAACAATAACTTTCATGGATTTATCAACTGGAACATCTTCCAGTAATTCTACAATGCCATCATGGTATATCCCATCTACTGCATATTTCATATTTTCTACTCTCCTTTAATCTTCAGGAGGAATATGTTTATAGTTAAAAATAATCTATTCTGAATGTATGGAAATCTCATAACTAGGTCACCTTTTTCTCATTGCTTGGTATATAAAATATAGCGATTTTTTCTTCATGAATTTATTATTAACTTCTTTATGCACAACCATTGAGCTACTACTTTATTTCGAACAATAGCTATGTACTTTCCTGGATACTCTTCTAACAGTTCCTGAGAATATTTTAATATATTTTCATGTGCATCCATTTATCTCACCTATTGTTTAATCAGTCATCTTTCAATATATAGATTTATTTATGTTATAAAGTGTGGGGTTTTTCTGGACCTGTGAATAGCAGGGGAAGTTTTATACACCAAAAAACGCTAACAACCCATGTACTTTTAAGTATGGGGTATAGTCAGGTAACTTACTTATCAATATACAAGGCGAGACTTTATTATTCCCTGATCACTACTCATTACTGCATATGTATTTCGCAGACTATATGAGTGATCCTGGCATTTTCAGAACAAATTAAAAAGTCTCCATGTCCTGAGAACTTTACACCCCGGTATTACTGCTGACGCATATCTCAGTAGGATTACCCCTAATGTAAGGAGCAGAATATAGCAATTCATTATGTGACTTCTTGTCACAGGTCCATATATCAAATATACTTCGAAACCTCAGTGGCCTATAATGTTCCGATCATCTGCCCCTGTAACATCACTTAGAAGTTTGCGGTTCATCTCCTCTACGATCTCCTGGACTGTAGGGTCAGGTTTGCCATATTTCTCTTTTATTTTATTAACTCCTTCCGGTTCGATTAGTACAAGGGTGCTTGTATGGTAGTTGAGACCAGTAGTGTCCAGCTGCGCCCACATTTCGCACTCTTCCATCATGAGGTCAGTAACAAATCCCGTTGTCCCGGTACTGGTGTATCGAACCGGACTACCAATCCGTAAAGTGTTTCCGTTGCAGTCCAGAAAGATAATATTATCTGTGTTTTGATCAAAAGCCATTTATTTTATTTTATAAAATGAGTTATTTAACTGTTTCGTGATGCAGTGAACTATTTTATAATGTAACCGTGGATACCAATAACTCTATATGAGTATATGAGCCAAGGAGAACCTCTCATGGCCTGCCAAAAGGAGGAGGCTGGAGAGATAGGCCTCCTCCTGAACCCTGGGGCAAGGCTATCGGGCGGTGTCAGAGGATTCAAAGGTCGCATTCATACTTCATGCCATCTTCTACAGAATGCACAAAATCCTCATTCCGGTAATTCGATTGCGCTTCGTTTTGCTCATTCCCTGCATTCGGCTATTGTGCGGGATTAAACAGGTCGGGTAGGTAGTAATTTAGTCAAACGTTCCGGGCTTATGGGGGGAACTGGCTACCAGGGCGACCTGGGGAAGAGGAACATGGGCCGTGAGCCAGGATATTGGAGAATGGTGTGAAGTATGACTGGATTAGTATGCAAGGGCTACCAGCATCAAAGGAACGAAAATAATTTTATGTTTTACAAGTTCT
>DAOUWY010000026.1 GCA_030666885.1 Methanosarcinales archaeon | reverse complement strand
TCTATAGGGTGGCTGAATAGTTACGAATATATTTTCATATTTTCATATCTTACCTCTTTCCTCTATCTTGTACATCATCACGCCCTCCCATACTCATCATCAAACCGCTCAATATCATCTTCACCCACATACTCACCCAACTGTACCTCAATGATCTCCAATACCTCCTTCCAAGGATTAAACAATCTGTGCTTCACACCCGCACTTATATACGTACTCTCACCCTCACCCAGACATCTCTGCTCCCCATCAACCTCCACGCATGCCCTGCCCTTAACAACTACCCAGTGCTCACTTCTGTGTTTATGAAGCTGCAGACTCAACCTCTTGCCCGGCATCACCCTGATATTCTTTATTTTATGCTTTCCGGAACTCTCAAGCACTGTATACGTACCCCATGGCCTGTATACGGTCTGGTGAATATCTGCCCGTTCATCACCCTGCTCTTTCAGACGGGACACCACATCCTTGACCTTCTGGCTGCTGCTCCTCGGGCATACCAGCAAGGCATCCCTGGTATCCACCACAACCATATCATCCACATCAACCAGTGAGACGGCCTTGTTCTTTGATGAAAAAATAAGATTCCTCCTTGAATCGATGGATGCATCAACACAATTATAAACCACATTGCCCAGTTCATCCTTGTCAAACTCAGCATACATAGCTTCGAAGTTCCCGAGATCACCCCACTTATTATCCAGCCTGACAACAGCGACATGACCTGATTTTTCCATGAGGCCGTAATCTACCGATATAGCCGGGATGTTATGATAGACATCGTTAATGTCCCGGTCTGAATTAAAGAACTCATCCCATAATTGCGGCGCATGTAATCGAAGTTCTGATATGAACAGTCCAGTGCCAAATAAGAACATGCCGCTGTTCCATAGATAGCCGTTTTCGACATACCGTCTTGCACCATCCGGACCTGGTTTTTCCTTAAACTCCGAGACCTCATATCCTACATCAAGTGCACGCCCGGGTTTAATATAGCCGTAACCGGTATGAGGGGATTCAGGTACAATTCCGAATGTGACAAGATTGTGGTCTGTCAGCTTTACCGCACCTGCAATGGTCTTCATGGCATCGATATCCAGGATGTGGTCTGAAGAGAATATGCCGACAGTGGAACTGCCATGTATCTTTTTAATCTCACGCATTCCAAAACAAATGGCAGGTAGTGTGTTTTTTCCTTCAGGTTCCAGAAGGATGTTTTCCTTTTGGACATCAAGTTCAAGCTCTTCGATCTGGCCGTACACAAAGAACTTCTGTTTTTCACTGGTAACAACAAATATTTCAGAGATGTCAGATACTTTAAGGCACCTGCGCAGGGTATCCTGGAATAATGAACTACCTGAGAATTTAAGGAACTGTTTTGGGTAACGTTCCCTGCTTAAGGGCCATAGGCGGGTGCCTGAGCCGCCGGCAAGTATTATGGATTTTATTTTTTCATCTCCTTATTTGGGTGCCTGGGTGCAATGACATATGCGCCGGACGTAGATTGGGCTTTAATGATAGAGGGCGTGCGGTCAGGTTTTGACACTGTCATCCACAGATCAGCCCTTAATTAGATACCGTGCTATATACTCACCAAACCTTTCTATATCTTCCAGATTGTTCTCAAGATAATAATAGAGTCTATCGATATCGATCTTTGCATACATATGTACCAGAACGTTCCTGAACCCGGCTGCCGGTGCCAGATCTTTAGCAAAATCATCAGGCTGGATACCATGCTCACCAAGTAGCAGGAAAACGTCCCTGTACGTATCAGGTCGTTTCAGTTTCTCCTTGGAAATGATCATCTCACCAATATCTATCATACATTCCAGTGCAACCTCTATGTACCGTTCCACTGCCCCCCTCAACGTATGATCACGCATAAGGTCTTCGACATCATGGTGCTGATATCCCTTCAGGATTGCTACATATTCCTCAAGCATTTCCAGCTTGGATTCAATCTCATCATTCATGCAAAGCCACTCCTGGCAATCCGTTGCAATGTCATATCAGTATGCCGCTTAATATAATACCTCTCATCCAGGTATCTGGACATGACACCGGTCTCGAAAGATATACGCTTCTTTTCATTAGTTTTTAGAACATGACCGTTCTTTATAATATTATATTTCAGGAGAAGAGGCGCATCGTTTAGCACGACAAGATCTATCTTATCTGACTTGAGAACATGTGTAAGCTCGCTGATAAGGTCCAACTCCTCATTAAACATATCTTTTTTAGAGAGGCTTTCATCCAGCATAACTGCGATATCGACATCGCTTAACTCATTTGCATCTCCCCTGACAATCGACCCGAACAGATAGGCTAATTTAACACTATCTATGCTACGGAAGAAGTTGGTCAGTTCTTGCTCAAACAGCATTATATCAATCATATTTACTTCACACATGCCTATATAACTTCTGTACCTGTGGATGTGGTAATAAGGATGAATTCCATAAAATCTTAATCCCTTACATTAAAATAGAATTCAGCAGCATTTGAGATTACCCCCTATTCATTTGGCATTTTCGAAAATACTCCACAATCCTCTGCAACCCCTCCCCCAACCAAACTTTCGGTTCCCACCCCAGCACATCCTTAACCCTTCCAGTATCCAGCCTCCTTACCTTCGGATCATACTTAGGTACATACTTAGGTACATACTCATATTGGCTTGCGCGCGGTGAGGATGACAGCCACGGCACCCAAAGTCGGCGAGGAGTAGCGAGTGGTTATTTCAGCAGAGCAGGACAAAAACGTTAAATAGCAACCCTCATGTATCCACTCTCGATTTAGCGCGGTGTTATCCATATTTTACACATAACAAGCTCATGGAAAGAGCAACATCCTTCCATCACCAGCACGCATGCGCAGCCCATAGGTATTGAAGATGCGCACGATCTGCTAGACAATATCCTGTCTACTTCCCAACCGTCAGCGCACCATGGGGACACATAGTCACACACGCACCGCACTGCACACACTTATCCACGTCCATCTGCACACTCCAGTCGTCCCTGAAGGATATTACACCGGTGGGACACACCGAAATACATGCACCGCAATTCACGCACTCGTCATCGTCCTTGATTATCGGCAGCTTCAGGCATGTTATTGTGGCACCGCGCTTCTTAAAAGCTGCCACAACCCGATCGCATTCATCATGTGGCACATCTATCACAACTTCGCCACCTTTTGGTTTCACGTCTGCCCTGTCAATATTCAGCAATGCCCCGGTCTCCAGTATCACCTCTGCTATCAAAGGTCTTGGAGTAATATCAGGAGTTACATGTAATGTAATCTTCATATCTCCTACCTCCTGGCCACGAGTTTACTGATATCATCACTGGTGATAATACCCATTACCCTTCTGTGCTTATCCACCACAGGCAGGGCACTGATATTATGCTGCTCCAGCCTTCGTGCCACTATATCAATGGGTTCGGAGGTATCAGCAGTGACCACAGCCCTGGTCATGATATCATCCAGTTTATCCCGCTTGTTCTTTGCCACAGCCTTTGCAATATCCCATGCCGTGATAATTCCCACCAGACGGTCCTCGTCAGACACCACAGGCAAGTGGTTGAAGTTCCCTTCCATAATCACCTTTGCAGCATTCTCCACCGTTTGCCCCTGCAAAATGGTGATCACCCGCTTTGCCATCACATCAGCTACTGTGGGCTGTTCACCTATTTGCTTCATAGGCTTGCACACCACGCCAGTACCGGGCAAACGCTCCACCAGAAGCGTCGGATAGAATGTGCCCTTTTGTATCAAGTCCTTCAATTCCCCGGCAATGGCCCTGGCATCATGGAAACTGGACATGGGTGATGTTGTGATCTCCCTGCCGTTAATGTCTATCATGCCGGACTTCAATTCTTCATAGGTAACCTGTCGTAGTACAGGTCTGCTCCTGCGGGCCACGCCGTAGTCCAGCACGTCAACAGTGATATCAGCATCGGTCACAGCAGTGGCTTTTGCAATATCGGCGTTTAAGATCGGTATGGGTATGCCGATACCCACATACAGGGACGTGCCATATCCATGGAAGGTGGCACCCCTTACGAATTTTTTATCCATCTGTTTCAGGTCGCCCTGTACCATCATTGTCGCGAAATCATTTGTCGGGTCGTGCTGGGTACCTTGCCCGGTCACATACCCCTGGGCTCCGCACAGGAAAATGCGGCTCCCTACACCTATGGTCTGGTAAGTGGGGTCGTTGGATATTGGCGAGAGTACCCCCGCCCCCGAATATGTGACATTGCCACAGTCGGGCAGGAGTGTTCCCATATATGTATACAGTGTACGGTTAGAACAGTTGGTTGCTACATTATACTTCTGGTAACCATTTCTTGGATTGAACATTGTTGCCTGGTTAATGTCGTCTATTGTCACAGTAGTATCCAGCACCTTGCGGGGATAGCAGTCGGTGCCGTAGGCTGTAGCATGGATATCTATGGACTTGCCTGCCACAAGGTCCTCTATTACATGGGCTCCTCCGTACTCCATGCCCCTGCTCTTACTAAGCTGGGTGGCACCTATATAAGCATCGATAGCGGCCAGACCAGCATATGCCTCTACGTCATTGAGCCATACCTTTTGCATCTTGATGGGGGGATCAGAATGCCCCAAATTGAGAAAGGCACCGGATGAACACATGGCCCCGAAAGTACCTGTAGTAACTATATCTATTTCCTTTGCAGCGCCATCAGGCCCCAGTTCTGCCACGATGTCCGGCATCTCTTCTGCCGTTACTACATGGACGCTACCGTCTTTGATTTTAGCATTGATGTCCTGTATTGTTTTACCAGCCATGTTAATCACATAGGCTGTAATAAAATTGCATCATATATATTACTTGTGGTAATATGTATATGGGAAATAATGTAACAATCTGATTTACCAAGACCCAACTCTTCGCAAACTTTATATATTATTGGCGTCAGACATATAGCATACAAGTGTCATGCATTTGTCAGACAATTAGCAGACATACGTCAGTCATGTGTCTGACATACGTCTGACGGAATTATGATATTAAAGGGAGTAAAAACCGATGGAAAGAATAACAATAAGGCTCCCCGAGAAGCAATTAAAAATGATCGACGTCATGGTAGACATGGGTGAATTTCCGTCCACAAGTGAAGCAATCAGGGCGGCTATACGGGACCTGATAGATCAAAGAAGTGATAAACTACTCCGTAACATGCAATTGCTGGAACGGGTAGGTACGGCTTAGGTCGTAAAAATTTGCAGGGGATGAATGAAAATTGGAAACAATGGTACAAGAAGCATTAAAACATAAGGAAAAAGAAAAACTCCTGAGGGAGTCCAAACAAATTGAAGAAATGTGTGAAGACTTCGGAGACCCACAAATTGTCATAGTGGGTTGTGGCGGGGCAGGCAATAACACAATAAACCGGCTCTATAATATGGGAGTCAGCGGAGCAGAGACTATTGCCATCAATACAGACAAGCAACATCTGGACATGATCCAGGCAGATAAAAAGATCCTTGTAGGCAAATCCCTCACCAGGGGACTTGGTGCAGGCGGTTATCCGGAAACCGGCCGCAAAGCAGCCGAACTTGCAAGAGGGACACTGGAGGAAGTTCTGAAAGGAGCAGACCTTGTATTTATTACAGCAGGCATGGGCGGCGGAACAGGCACAGGTACTGCACCTGTTGTGGCTGAGATCGCAAAACAACAGGATGCCATTGTAGTCGGCATGGTATCAAGCCCGTTCAGGGTTGAAAGGTCAAGAGCCATCAAAGCCGAAGAAGGTCTTGAGGTCTTCAGGAAAGCAGCAGATACGGTGCTTGTGCTGGATAATAACAGGCTGTTGGACTATGTACCCAACCTGCCGATCGAACAGGCATTTTCTGTCATGGACCAGTTGATAGCTGAGACTGTTAAAGGTATTAGCGAGACCATTACCCAGGCTTCCCTGATCAACCTGGACTATGCTGATGTCAAGACAATCATGGACTGCGGCGGTGTAGCAGTGATGCTTGTTGGCGAGGCAAAGAGCCAGGAAAGAGGCGATAATGTAGTGCGTGCAGCATTAAACCATCCGCTGCTGGATGTTGATTACAGAGGTGCTACCGGATGCCTGGTACATATCACTGGCGGTCCGGACCTTACGCTGTCTGAGGCAGAAGCAGTCGCAGAGTCTCTTACCTATGAACTGGATGACAGGGCAAATGTCATCTGGGGTGCAAGGGTAAATAAGGAATATGAAGGCAGGATACGTGTCATGGCTATCATGACCGGTGTCCAGTCCGCCCAGATCCTGGGTCCCCAGTCCTATGGCATAAATGAAGGCCAGAAAGGAGGAATGGCAGCTGGTGCCGCAATTAGCGGTAGCAACAACGGCGGCTCGATCATAGATATAATATGATAAGTGTATTAAAAATCAGGCCGGTAAATGTCGGCCTGTGCTTTTTCTTTTTTTAAACTTCGATACTTTTTTATAACTTAACATTATTTTAAGCCTACTTAAATAGGTGATAAATTATGGCAAGAAGGGATCGTTTTATTTGTCAATAGAGATATCCGATTTTTAGATACAACACTCAGGGATGGCGAACAAACCCCGGGAGTATCGCTTTCGACTAACGATAAGTTGCTAATTGCGCACAAACTTGATACCCTTGGTGTTGATATTATCGAAGCTGGTTCTGCAATCACTTCCGAAGGCGAGAGGGAGGCCATACGTGCCGTTGCCAATGAAGGGCTGAATGCTGAGATCTGCAGTTACTGCCGGGTACGCAATGAAGATATAGATCTTGCACTGGAATGCGATGTGGATTCAATCCACCTGGTCGTACCGGTATCTGACCTGCATATCCAAAGCAAGCTAAAAAAAGACAGGGAAACTGTGAAACAAATGGCCCTGGATACAACAGAGTATGCCAAGGACCACGGGCTCATAGTTGAACTTAGCGGTGAGGACGCCTCACGGGCAGATATGGGCTTTTTAAAGTCACTGTACAGTGAATGTATTGAAGCAGGAGCAGACAGGGTTGTGTTCTGCGACACTGTGGGACTACTGGTCCCTGAAAAGACCTATGAGATATTCAAGGAACTCTCAACCCTCAGTAAACCCGTAGCAATACACTGCCACAATGATTTCGGGCTTGCGAGTGCCAATACAATATCGGCCCTGAGAGGCGGTGCATCAGAAGCACATGTTACTATTAACGGCATAGGTGAAAGGGCAGGCAATACATCTCTTGAAGAGGTTGTAATGAGTCTGGAGAACCTCTATGGTTATTCCCCGAATATCAAACTGGATGAATTATACACAACCTCCAGGCTTGTGAGCAGACTGACAGGCATCCCCGTAGCACCCAATAAGGCCATTGTGGGTGGAAATGCTTTCACACATGAAGCAGGTATCCACGTCCACGGCCTGATAGCTGACACATCAACCTATGAACCAATGAAACCCGAAACCATTGGCAGGCAGAGAAAGATCGTGCTTGGCAAACATGCGGGTAAGAGTTCAGTTATACTGGCATTGAAAGAGCTGGGCCTTGATGTAAGTAATGAACAGCTAAATGAGATCGTGACCAGGATAAAGGAGCTTGGTGATAAAGGGAAACATGTTACAGATGCAGACCTGGAGATCATAGCCGAGACAGTACTGAACATCACCTGTGAACCAAAGGTCAAGCTGGAAGAATTGACAGTGGTATCAGGTAATATGGTTACACCAACTGCTTCTATCAAGATGAAGGTCAACGGGGACGAGATAGTGGAGGCTGGTGTGGGAGATGGTCCTGTGGATGCGGCCATTGCAGCCCTGCGTAAAGGTATAGCAGGTGTTGCCGATATCAGGCTTGAAGAATATCATGTTGATGCAATTACCGGCGGAACTGATGCCCTGGTAGAAGTTTGGGTAAAACTGAACAAGGAAGGTAAGGTGATCACTGCCAGGGGTGCAAGGACAGATATTATCATGGCATCTGTGGAAGCTGTTCTTGAAGGGATTAACAGGTTGATGAAATAGCTTTCAACAATAACATTAATGTATTAAAACTATCACTTCTGATACAATATTTATTGAATTAACATCATGTATGAAAAAAATAACCGGAGGAATAAATAGATGGGTAAAAAGACCAGGATGACGGGCGCAAGAGCCCTTATAGAATCCCTGTATGCTGAGAAAGTCGAAGTTATGTTCGGGTATCCTGGCGGCGTACTACTGCCTATCTATGATGAATTGTATGATGCGGATATAGACCACATTCTGGTCAGGCATGAGCAGGCTGCAGCACATGCAGCAGATGGATATGCCCGAGCCACAGGTAAGGTGGGGGTATGTCTGGCAACTTCCGGCCCCGGGGCCACCAATCTGGTAACAGGCATAGCCAATGCCTACATGGATTCTGTTCCAATAGTTGCTATCACAGGCCAGGTACCCAGGCCGCTTATCGGGAATGATGCTTTCCAGGAAGCAAATATTACAGGCATCACTCTTCCCATTACCAAGCATAATTACCTTGTAACAGATGTGATCGACCTGCCCTGGATAATCAAAGAAGCGTTCCACATCGCTTCTACCGGAAGACAGGGGCCGGTTCTTGTCGATATTCCGAAAGACGTAACAACTGACGAGATCGATTTTGAATATCCGGATAAAGTGCACCTGAATGGATACAAGCCAGTGAAAACCGGACACAAACAACAGATAAAACGTGGCGCAGAAGCCATTATAAAAGCCAGGCGTCCTGTTATTTATGTTGGTGGTGGAATTATCTCATCAAATGCCAGCAAGGAGCTACTTGAGTTTGCAGAGATTATTAATGCACCTGTAACCACCACACTCATGGCCAAAGGTGCTTTTCCTGATATACATCCATTATGTGTAGGTATGCCGGGAATGCACGGTACCAAATATGCAAACTTTGCGATCCAGGAATCTGACCTGCTAATAGCAATAGGTGTCAGGTTCGATGACAGGGTTACAGGCAAGGTAGATTCATTTGCTCCCAATGCCAGGATAATTCATATAGATGTAGACCCGGCAGAAATAAGTAAGAATGTACGTGTAGATATACCTATCGTGGGCAATGCAAGATCCATACTAAAGGTGCTTGTGGAATTTATTAGTGAATTAAAGAAAAGCAAATCCGGGACCACAGAGTGGATCAGGAAGGTAGAAAAGTGGAAGCAGCTTTACCCCTTGAAATACCTCATGGATGAGTCATTGAAACCACAGTATATTGTTGAGCAGATTAATGAATTGTACCCGGATAGCATCATAGTTACAGAGGTTGGCCAGAACCAGATGTGGGCTGCCCAATACTTTAAATATTCCCAGCCCAGGACATTCATATCATCAGGTGGACTGGGGACAATGGGGTTCGGTTTCCCGGCTGCCATGGGTGCCAAGAAGGGACGCCCTGACAAAGTGGTCTTTGACATCGCAGGGGATGGTTCCTTCCAGATGAACAGCCAGGAACTTGCTACAGTGGTGAAGAACGATATACCTGTTATAGTGGCTATCCTGAACAACGGGTTTTTGGGCATGGTCAGGCAGTGGCAGGACCTGTTCTTTGATAAGAGGTATTCATTTACCAGTATTGATAACAGTGTTGACTTTGTCAAGCTGGCAGAGGCATATGGTGCGCTTGGTCTTCGGGTTACTAAACCGGAAGAGGTGGGACCGGCATTAAAGGAAGCAGTTGATTCGCTCCGGCCAACTGTAATAGACTTTGTAGTTGAGCGGGAAGAGAATGTGTCGCCCATGGTACCTGCAGGTGCAGCTATAAATGAAATACTTGACCTGGAGGCCTGAAATTGAAACACACACTTGCAATACTTGTAGAAAACAGATCCGGGGTCTTAACTAGAGTTGCAGGATTATTCAGCCGCAGGGGTTTTAATATAGAAAGCCTTGCAGTCGGAGTAACGGACAATCCTGATATATCCAGAATGACTATTGTCGTATCAGGTGATGACCATGTACTTGAACAGGTGATCAAACAGTTGAATAAGCTCATTGATGTTATCAGGGTCAGTGATTTTGAACCGGGCGAGACCATTGAGCGGGAACTTGCATTTTTCAAGGTCAAGGTCGATAAGGGTAACCGTTCAGAGGTCATGCAGATAGTGGATGTTTTCAGGGCACAGATCGTAGATGTCGGTGTAAAGAGCCTTATAGTGGGTGTTACCGGAACAAATGATAAGATCGATGCCATCGAGAAACTCCTGCGGGGTTTCGGGATCCTGGAAGTTGTGCGTACAGGCACAGTTGCAATGAACCGCGGTGCTAAGACGGTAAAACCAGGGAAATAATTATCCATCGGAATAGTAATTTATGTATAATTTCAGATACAGGAGAGAGAATATATGGTGAAGATGTATTATGATTCGGATGCTGATCTCAGCGTTCTTAAAGGAAAGACTATCGCTGTTATCGGATATGGTAGCCAGGGCCATGCCCAGGCACAGAACCTGCACGATTCAGGTATTAATGTAGTGGTTGGATTAAAAAAAGAGAGCAGTTCATGGGCAAAAGCCGAAGCTAACGGCCTGAATGTCAGGACTGTGGCAGAAGCGGCTGACAAGGCTGATATTGTCCAGATGCTGGTGCCGGATGAGATTGCTGCCGGAATTTATAATAGTGAAATTGCACAAAATCTTGAATCCGGGAATGCGCTTTCGTTCTCACATGGATTCAATATCCATTTCAACCAGATTGTCCCGCCGGCAGACGTGGATGTGTTCATGGTGGCGCCGAAGAGTCCTGGGCATCTGGTCAGGCGGACATATGTGGAAGGTAATGGTGTACCAGGCCTGCTTGCTGTGCATCAGGATGCAACAGGGAATGCCAGACAGATTGGACTGGCTTATGCTCGTGGCATAGGTTGCACCAGGGCTGGTGTGATCGAGACTACGTTCCTTGAAGAGACTGAGACCGACCTGTTCGGTGAGCAGGTGGACCTGTGCGGCGGTGTGGTCAGCATGATCAAGGCTTCTTTTGAGACACTGGTGGATGCGGGATACCAGCCCGAGATTGCTTATTTCGAGACCCTGCATGAATTGAAGCTTATCGTTGACCTGATACATGAGGGCGGGCTTGCCAATATGTGGGATTCTGTATCAAATACTGCAGAGTATGGCGGTATGACAGTAGGCCCAACGATTATTAACGAGGAGTCTAGGCTTGCAATGCAAGAGGCACTGTACAGAATTCAGAGCGGTGAGTTTGCCAAGGAGTTCGTGCTTGAGGGGAAGGCTAACAGCCCAGTGCTTAAGGCCATGGAGCGCATGGAGAATGAACATCCTGTTGAAGTGGTGGGCAAGAAACTGCGCGCTATGATGCCCTGGCTCAATCCTGATTGAGCCATTTTTTGTATTTTTATACTATTTTTATGGCTCTTGGCTCTTTAGTATGGAAAGATATGATTAAGATATCATTTTAAAGATATTTATTAATGATGAAGTCCTGAAGATTTCGCTATCTACGGAGACTTTAATGTTCAATATGCTCCTGTTATGAATTGTTTCTTTTGTATCGTGGATATTATATTACACATAGAAAACAGCGGAGAACCTAAAAAATACATTGGAATTCGATGTTTGGCATATAATAGACAAAAGCAGAGAAATATGTGAAGTTGAGTTTTATTACATACCAGCTGTTGTTATTGATAAATTTAACAAACGATATAAAACCTGCAAATGCTTTTAAGATATCGACTAAATAATTATTTTATCATTGATTAAAAATTCTTTTATGATTTCTTTTGTGATATTTTCTAATATTCCTTTTTCTTGATTACCATCAAGTTTAATCCATTTTTTAGAAAGAACATTTTCATTCATCATTTTTTCATAAATACAATCAACATTTGTCAATAATTCAATATCTTTTTCATGTCGATCGATAAATCCTTTTTGATTATATTTTCTTTCTAAGGCTATTTCGGGTGGAATTTGAATAAATATTGTTAAATCAGGTAAGATAATATCCATTATCTCAATTATTGAAAGTGCTTTTTGATAATTAAAATTCTTTGCACATTGAAAAGCAACTGTTGAAGAAAAATATCTATCTGAAATTATACAGGTGTTTTCATTCAATAATTGGATTAATTTAGCTTGGTCTTTTAATATATCAATAAAATATAAAAAAAATTGTTCATTTGTAGTAATTTCAATTTTATTACGAAGATAATTATCAATTATTTTGCCCCAAATGCTGGAATAGTCAGGGTATTCGAATTGGATTGCATTCAATTTTTGTGATTCTATATATTTTTTTATAAATGAGGTTAATGTACGCTTTCCGGCACCATCTATTCCTTCAACAGTTATAAGGAACCCTTTTTTCATAGCAATCATTAATAACAGAGAATTTATAATATATTTAGATTTATCTATATGTTAATAGAGGTGATAATTTGGATAAAATTCTTCTTGTATTTCCAAAAGTGGAGAGATATAGAATAACACCGGCAATCCTTATTGACTCACAGAGTGGAGGATTTTGGGGGGTCAGTCCCCCCCAAAATCCGGAACGTTTGATCTATCGGATACTGAAGACACGGGAGTGCCGAGATAAATTCATACTCGCCAGTTGGTGCAAATCCAACCTGAGGAAAGGTTAGCCACCACCTCAGAACAAAACCCCACACCCAGGCTGGTAACAGTCTGATGTGAAGCTGGGGGGATGGGATAATAGG